>CAJKXC010000015.1 GCA_905203765.1 uncultured Bacteroides sp. | reverse complement strand
ATCGACGGCGCCGTATATCTTCGGATCGGCAGAAAAAGAGTATTGTGTCTTGGCGATGCACACGGGGTAATGGCCGATTCCCATTTTCTCTATCAGTTTGATGACTTTACGCGAGTGGATGCTGTATGTCACCACACTTGCACCGTAGAGGTTGCAGGCTACTTTCTCAATCTTCTGTTCCACGCTGTCATCCTCATTGTACGTATAGTTCAGCGGAGCAGACGGTTTGTTTTCAATCCTGTCTACTACCAGATTGGCAAGGTCCGTCGCTCCTTCCCCGCCTTCGGCAAAGGCATTGTTAACGGCAAAGCCTACCCCCAACTTTTCTTCACAATGGCGGCGGATGGCTTCTACTTCCTCATCCGTATCGCTGGCAAAACGGTTGAAGGCAACCACTACTTGCTGGCCGAATGAATGCAAATTCCGTATATGCTTATCAAGATTGCCGAAGCCTTCCTTCAAACCTTCCATATTCGGTTCCTTAATGCGATCGAGGCTGACGCCACCGTGCATCTTCAATCCTTGTGCGGTAGCAACGATAACTGTCAACTTGGGTTGCAGGCCGCTTTTGCGGCATTTTATATTATAGAATTTCTCCGCGCCCAGGTCTGCACCAAAGCCCGCTTCCGTCACTACATAATCGCCGAATGTCATTGCCATTTTCGTAGCAAGAATGGAGTTGCAACCATGTGCAATGTTTGCGAACGGCCCACCATGAACAAAAGCAGCCGTGCCTTCGGTAGTCTGTACCAGGTTCGGATTGATGGCATCTTTCAGCAAGACGGTGATAGCGCCTGCTATGCCTAACTCTTTCACTGTAAAGGGACTACCGTCGAAACGGAAGCCAAGAATGATGTTCTCGATACGACGTCGAAGGTCGTCGAGGTCTTTTGCCAGGCAAAGAATAGCCATTATCTCCGAAGCCGGGGTAATATCAAAGCCGGATTCCTCGGCAATGCCGTTGGTACTCGGTCCTAAACCGGTGACGATGCTGCGCAAGGAACGGTCGTTTACATCGAGCACGCGCCGCCAGATGATTTCTTTCAATCCGAAGCCGTCCGCCTGATGCTGATAGAGGTAATTGTCGAGCAGTGCGGAGATCATATTGTGCGCCGAAGTGATGGCATGAAAATCGCCCGTAAAGTGCAGGTTGATTTTCTCCATCGGCAGCACTTGGGCATATCCACCGCCGGCAGCTCCGCCCTTCATTCCGAAGCACGGTCCCAGCGACGGTTCACGCAAAGCAACAATCGCCTTCTTGCCTATCTTGTTCAGTCCCAATGCCAGCCCGATAGACACGGTCGTTTTACCAATGCCTGCTTTGGTAGCAGTAATCGCAGTAACCAATATCAGGTTACTCTTTTTCACTTTTTCCTCGTCAATCAAGTGCGTAGGAATCTTTGCAATATAGCGTCCGTAGTTCTCCACTTCTTCGCGCGGAATGCCCACCCCTTCAGCTACTTGCTTTATCTTCTTCAGCTCTATACTCCGAGCTATTTCAATATCAGATTTCATACAGAGTCTTTTCTTTAAATAACAACTTTAACTTTTTGAAAGTTGCAAAGATAGTGCAAATCGAATGCAAAACAATCAAGCAACTTGAATTTATATACTAAAGCATATACAGGTATTATACCGTATCGTCTCCTGCCTTTGCAAAGTTAATGCGTACCGTCTTATGGAAAGGGATGAAGCGGGATACGATGGCAATCACTATTGCTATGACGAACAGATACCCCAGGATTTCTTTTAGTGCCAACAACAAACTCTGTTGCTGCAATGTAGAGTATAAGGTGGTGGTAGCCATCTGTACCCCTTCGGCATAACCATGCCCCTGTGCCAGGTTACTGTTCAATGCATTGGCATACTTGGAAGCAGCCAACGGGTCGACTAATGTGAAGTTCTCCGACAAAGAATGCATGTACTTCTGTTGCAGGTTATATAGCAGGTTACTATAAAAAGAGGTTGCCATGACCGGCGCCAGCACCGAACGGAAGATGATAAGGAAAAAGGCATTGGAGAGCAAAACCTTAGGATTCAGATCCTCGCACGCAAACAAGGCAAAGGCTATAATCAGTACCAACATACCGAAGCCCCGCAGGAATATCGGGAAAAACAGCATCTCATACGTGCTGTCCGGCGAAACGGTGAAATAGAGGATGCCGAAGAACACCGCGAAACAAGCCATTCCGCCTGCTATCAGGAAGCGGAAACGCCAATGCTGCCAACGGAACCACCAGAAGCAGACGAATGCCCCCAACACATACCCCGGCAGCAGATAAATATATATGGAATACGTGCGTGTAGAGTCCACATGGAGAATGGTAGACATATAGTTAGTCATCAGCGTGGTAGATGTACTGAAAAACATAACCAGCACCATATAGAAATAACCCAGCAGCGTTTTGAAGTGATAGAGCGGCGCCAAGCTGACGTACGGTGTCTTAGAGTGATACTGTATCCATACAAAGAGCGCTATCAGCATGGGAGCCACCACAATGTAAAGGCAGATGCGGGGCGACGACATCCAGTCGAGCACCTTCCCGTAATTGACGACATACATCAGCATCAGCAATGCCGCAGACATGACCATCATTTCGCGGATATGCAACTCGCTTACCGACAACTTCTTCAACGGACGGTCGTGGCGGAAACAGACAATTACCGCCAGGATGGCGAGCAGAATAAGGAACATCATGAAATAATACATGTACTTCCAGTTGTAATAATAGGCAAGTTCGGCAGTGATTATCATGGACAACTGCCCGCCCCCGTACACCAGCGGATAGAAATAGGAATAGAACTCACTGCGCACATTGTCGCGACTGAATATCTTCTGCGCCCGGCGGATGAACCACAGCATCAGGAAACCTTTCAGGAAGCCGATGAAGAAGCTGCTCACAATCAAGATGTCCACTTGCTGCGAGTGGGCGCATATCCAGCTCAGAAAGAACTGAATCAGCATATTCTGCAACAACAGGAACTTGGAAGAGAACGCACCCAATATCTTGGGAGCAATGGGATAAGCTATCGCCATGCCTGCCGAGGCGGCATAATAGCCCATTGTGATGTCCTCTTTATTCGTGCCCAGCGTACTCGATACTTCGAGCATACTGCCGGTATAGGAGCCGTTCAGCATGGTCACCGGAAGGATGATGAGAAAGAGGCTCACCAGTCCCAGCCAGTCCGGTACCCAGTTGCGGACGGGTAGCTCCAACTCCGCCATCGTTCTCATGGGCGTAGTGCTTCTGTTTCGACCATCATGCCTGCCCGCAAGTTCTGCATATCCCGGGGAGAGACTCCTTCCAGGTCGATGCGCACGGGGATGCGCTGCTGCACTTTTACGAAGTTACCTGCCGAGTTATCCGTCGGTACCAGGGAGTATTTGGAACCGGTGGCTTCTGAAATGGCGGTCACTTTGCCTTTGAAGGTCTTGCCGGGCAAGGCGTCTACTTTAATGTTCACTTCCTGACCGATGAAGATGTGGGCTATCTGCGTTTCCTTGTAATTGGCGGTAATCCACTTGCCTTTATCACGCGTCAGGTACGAAATGGTCTGCCCTGCCTGAACAAGCTGTCCCGGTTCCAGGGTGCGACGCCCCATGTAGCCGTCGTAAGGGGCTGTCAATACGGTATAAGAGAGGTTGAGGGTTGCCAGGTCCAGGTCAGCTTCGCGGCGAAGAATATTCGCTTCGGCTACGGTCGTCTTTTTGCTGGCTTCGGTGTATTGCGACATGGCGGCATTCTTCTGCCCTACCAATGCCCGGTAGCGTGCTTCCGCAGCTTCGTAGGCAGCCTTTGCCTGCTCGTATTGCTGTTCGGACACCGACTCTTCTTTCAGCAGACGTTCAAAACGGTGGTAGTCCTGTTCCAATTGCCAGAGCTTGGCTTTTGCCTCTACGATGTTGGCATCCTGTACGGTGACATTCATCTGAGAGGTCTGTATGCCGGAGTGAATCACATCTTTAGAACCTTGCGCGTCCATCAGGGCGGCTTCCGCTTCCTTCACCTTGATCTGGTATTCGCGGTTGTCCAGTATCAGTAATGTATCTCCCTGATGCACGTACTGATGCTCCGTGAAGCGCACGTCCTGTATATACCCCGAAACGCGGATGTTCAGCGGGGCGACGTACTGGTCGACAAAAGCGTCGTTCGTTATTTCGTAGTTGATATAGCGCCAGAAGTAATTGGCGGTAAACCAAAGCCCCGACCCTGCCAGGATGATGCAAGTCGTGTTCAGGACAATATTACGCATCCGGTGTTGTCTCAGTTTCTTTTGTTTTGCTTTCCATTCGCTCATAATGATAAATCGTATTTGATCAGAGACGGCCGCAAGCCTTCTGAAGTTGATAATAAGTATAGATAACCCGTGTGCGGGCTGTCGTCAGTTGCAGTTCCACGTTCAGGCGTACGGAATTGGCATCCAGCAAATCGGTCAGGATGACCAACTGGCTAAGATAACGGTTCTGCATGATACGGTAGTTCTCTTCTGCCTGGCGGACGGAGAGTTTCAAGGCTTCCACCTGCCGCAATGCTTCCTGATGGCGCAGGTATGCCGTGCGCACATTCATGCGGATGGCTTGCATATTCTGCTCCTCGGCGTTGCGGCGAAGGTTGACCGCCAGTTTGCTTTCCTTCAGCTTATGATTGCTCTTATAAAAAGAAGACAGGGGGACGGAAACCGACATACCGACGTTCCAGTTGTTATTGTACATATCTTCCAGCGTACGCGAAAGAGGGCGTGCCAGTGTGTTCGACGCATAGAGCGACACGCTGGGCAGCAGGGCGGAACGGGTCAGGCGGACTTCATTCTGTGCCAGTTCGGTTTGCTTGCGCAGCTGTTTCTGCCCCGGAGCATTGGCAAAGGCTTCGGTTACATAGTCCTCGTAAGTTTCGAGGGCAACCGCCTGAAACAGCAGGGCGGTATCCGGTATCAGCAACAGATTCTCGTCCTGGTCCAACAGGATGTCCAGATGCTGGGATACCAGTGTAATGCTGTTCTCCGTCTCTTGCAGGGACAGGCGGTCGTTGGTCAGTTGCATCTCACTGCGCAGCACATCGTTGTTGGTAATCAGTCCTTCCTGCTTCATTCGGATAATATCGTGCAGGCGGCGTTCCGACTCCTCGATGTTTCGCGTCAGTACTTCATCTTTTCGATACAGGCTGAACAGGTTGAGATACTGTTCCAGCAGTCCCAGTTTGACTTCCGCCTGGTCGGTTTCCGTCTGCAAAGAAGCAAGTTCCTGCTCCAGTCCCGCTTTTCGGATGCCCGAGTGTATCTTGCCCCCTTGATAGAGAGGCTGCGCAAGGTCTACGGCATAGTTCTGCGACCAATCGGGCACATCGGGATGCACTGCATCCGTCAGTCCATGCTGAAATACGGTGGGTTGTCCCACATATCCGCCTTTCAGCCCTACTTGCAAGTCGGGGAGCTGTGCCGAACGGGCGGTCTGTGTCCGTTCTCCGGCTGCTTTCTCTTTCAGGGCATCTGCCTGCAGCAACAGACTGTTGCGCACTCCACGGTCAAACAGTTGGTCTACCGTCAGAAAGAGAGAATCGGCCGGGACGGTTTGTGCCTGCATCGAAGATGCATAAAACAAGGCCCCCAGCAATCCGATTGCCGAGGGCTTATAAACTTTCCAATACATCGTGTACATTTTTTAATCCTGATAACATCGCCTGAATGTGCTCCAATCCGATAATATGCCCTACTTGCGTATAGACTTCATCCAATACCGGAAGCAGGTCTTTCCAGAACTGTTCTCCTTCCGGGGTGAGAAACACAAGTTTGCTGCGACGGTCTTGCGAACCTTCTTTCCGGCATACATATCCTTTTTTCTCCAGGTTGCCCAACAGGTTGGTCAGGCATGCCTTGTCTTTTGCCGTGCGCTCGGCAAGCACTTGTTGCGTAACGCCTTGTTCGCGCCACAGGCAACTCAGCACTTGCAACATTTCAAACGTGATGCCCGCTTCCTTCTTTTTCAACGTACGCTGCATACAACGGCGGAATGCCATACGCGTACGGAATATTTGCAGTTGTAGTTCTCTAAACTCTGCACCTTCTTTCTGCATAAATCTTCTTCTTTACCTTAAAACGGGCGCAAAGGTAAAGGAAATTCTTTAATTAGTCAAATGTTTGACTAATATAGTTTATATAGTTCTACTGTGATAGCTTTCCGTCAGTATGCATCCGTCCATCATCCGAATAACCCGGCCTGCTTCGCGGGCATTCTCTTCAGAGTGGGTTACCATTACAACGGTGGTGCCATCCTGATTCAGTTCTTTCAGCAAAGACATTACTTCGTTGCCGTTCGTAGAGTCCAGGTTACCCGTAGGTTCATCGGCAAGGATGATGCGGGGATTGGTAACGATGGCACGTGCAATGGCAACACGCTGCTGCTGCCCACCTGAAAGTTGTTGCGGATAATGCTCCGTACGATGGGCAATCTGCATCCGTTCCAAAGCCCGATTCACCCGCTCTGTACGCTCACGGGCAGCAACGCCGGCATAGAGCAGCGGGAGTTCTACATTTTCGAAAACGGTAAGTTCGTCTATCAGGTTGAAACTTTGGAAGATGAAGCCGATATTGCCGTTACGCAAGTCTGTCCGGTTATTTTCGGAATAACGGGAAACTTCCTGCTCCAAGAACCAGAGTTCACCCGATGTAGGATTATCGAGCAGTCCCAACATATTCAACAAGGTGGATTTCCCGCAACCGGATGGCCCCATAATAGCAACAAATTCTCCTTGATTGATTTCAATGCTTACTTCGTTCAATGCGGTGGTTTGCACGCTTTCGGTGCGGAATATTTTGCTTAATCCAATAGTCTTTATCATAATGATTACTGTTTATATAGTTACTGTTTATTCGTAGCGCAATGATTTCACCGGATTCTGCGAGGCCTTCCGCCAGGTTTGCCCGATGACCGTAAGCAGAGTTATACCTGCAATGATAATACCTGCCAGCAAGAACAGCCACCAACTGATGCCCGTCTGATAAGCAAACTCGCTGAGCCAACGGCGCATGAACCAATACCCGGCAGGACATGCAATAACGAAAGCAATACCTACCCATATCAGATATTCGCGGCAGAACATCCGCACAATGCGGTCGGAATGCGCACCGTTCACTTTACGGATGCCGATTTCCTTTGTCCGCTGTTCTGTAGATAGAGCCACCAGTCCGAATACTCCCATCATGGCGATAACGATGGCAAGTACTGTGAAGAACAGCAGCATCCGGCTTTGTTGCTGCTCCTTGATGTAGTTCTTGTTCAGAGCATCGGAGAAGAACCGGTAGCGGAACTCTTTTACAATCTCCGGTGCCATCTCATGGAACTTCTCCCGAATGAACTGAATGGTTTCCTGCCGATGTTCGGGAGCTATTTTGATATAAAGATTCTGCATCTGCTCGGGAGAATAGTAAATGAAGGCAGGCATTATCTTCTTGCGCAGAGACTGGAAATTAAAATCCTTCACCACTCCTACAATCCGAAACGTATAGAAACCCCAGGAAGCGGCGTTCATCAACCGGAACTCCGTGCCGATGGGATCGGCTATCTTCATCGCTTTCCAGGCTGTTTCGTTGATGACGACTGTACGCAAAGTTCCACCCTTCCAATACTGTTCGGAGTCGGAGTCCATCAGTTTCCCTTTTATCAGTTTCAGTCCGAAAGTATTTATGAATTCTGCCTCTGTAATAATCGGCATCATCTTCAATGAGTCTTCCTTTCCATCTATATCCGTCCAGGCAGCGTTGAAGCCATTCCCCCACTCGCTGTCTTCCATCCAACTTTCTATCGGACTTCCCATCGACACGCTCTTCACATTCGGGTTTCTCAGCAGTTCCTGCCGGAATCCGTCCACTTCGTACCACAGATTGGTATAAACCGTCAGCACATTGTCTTTCTCTAATCCCAAATCATTGTCGTGCATGAAGGTCAGCTGCTTGTACACAATGGATGTGGCCAGTATCATAAAAGTGGCGAGGATGAATTGCACGCACACCAAGCCTTTGATAAGTCCGCCCTTTTTGCCGGTTTTCCGTCCGCCTTTGAAGGCAAGCAGCGGATTGATGGAAGAAAGGTAGAAAGCCGAATAACTGCCTGCCAAACTGCCCACGCCGATAATGCCGAAAAGGACATAGAAGAAAACACTCCAACTGACGCTTAACGCGATGTCCGTATCCATCATCCGGTTGAACAGCGGCAACATCAGTTCCGACAGCGCCAGTGCCAGTATCAGAGAAATGAACGCCTGCACCAAGCTCTCGGAAAGGAACTGCACAATCAGCGTTTTGCGCTTGGCACCCGTCACTTTGCGTACTCCAATTTCCTTGTATCGCAACGATGCCCGGGCGGTAGAAAGCGTCATAAAGTTGAAAGCACCCATAAAGATAACCAGCAATGCCAACCCGATAAACAGGTAGATGGTTGCCATGCTGCCATGATTCTTCACATTGGGGTCGGCAAAGGCTGTCCTTAAATGAATGTCTCTGATGGGTTGAAAACGGATAAGCGTACCCTTTTCACCCAGCTTGGACAATACACGGCTCATTTCCCGATGTTCATTCATGTACATTTTACCGGCATCGCCTGCTTTCATCTTTACATATACATGAAAATTCTCGCGCAGGTTTTTGAGATAAGCGCTTCCCATATACGATGCCAGCAACTCCATATTGTAAAGCATATCAAAGTGAATGTGATTCTTACTGGGAATCCTGACCACCCCGACCACCGTCTTGTGCTCCCGATGAAACAAGTCATCAAACGAGGTTTTGATTTTTTGCCCGATGGCGGAAGCCGCACTGCCGAACAATTTGTCTGCCATCGATTCGGACAGCACTATATTGCTGCTTTTCTCTTTCATCTCCGCCGGATTACCCGCCACCACCTGAAACGGGAAAACATCGAAGAATGCAGTGTCGGCATACATTTCATAGCCGATGATGCTTTTACCCGTACTGCTTTCGATGCTGGCTTCCCCTTCATATTTGATGAGTGCTGCCGTTTCTACCTGCGGATAGTCCTTCCTGAGTATTTCTGCCAAAGGGAAGAGTGTACTGGCAGACTCCTTGATTTCTCCCGAATTAACCCGGTACATTTCGACCACACGGAAGATGCGGCGGGCATCCGGGTTATAATCCTCGTACGTCAGTTCGTTTACCACCCACAGATAGATAAGGAACGCCGCTGCCATGCCGAACACGAACCCCAGCATATTGATGGAAGAGAAGAGTATACTTCGCTTGATAAGCCGGAGCGCCACTTTGATATAATGCTTTATCATAGTATTTGATTGAGTTGTTTATATATGATTCATTTCTCCTACGAAAGTTTCGCAAGAACCATACCAAAGTGTTATTTCATTATTTATCAGAGTTATAAGCAAAGAAAGGCAACCTAAAAATGTACGATATCGTACACCAAATGCACGCCTTCGTACACTTTTCTTTCGAAAACTTTCCCTATCTTTGCCCGCATACGCAATGAATACCTTTGTACTATGAAGCGAGGCAAAATACTGATTGTGGATGATAACGAAGATATCCTCTACACCCTGAAGATGCTGTTGCGCCCGATGGCGGAAAACATCACGGCAATTTCCGACCCGCGGGAACTGCTGCCCCTTATCTCCCGCACCCATTTCGACGTGATTCTGCTGGATATGAATTTCCGGCGTGATGCAGTCAGCGGTAAAGAAGGTTTTCACTGGCTGGAAGAGATTCTGAAGCTGGATGCAAAGGCTGTCGTTATCTTCATCACCGCCTATGCCGATACGGAGAAGGCGGTACAGGCCATCAAGCAAGGGGCTACGGACTTTATACCGAAACCGTGGCAGAACGAAAAGCTGCTGGCTACCGTGTCATCCGCCATGCAACTCAGCTTCAGCCGTACGGAAATAGAAAACCTGAAGATACAAAAGGAGACTTTGAAGGAACAGGCCGAAACCCTCTCCACACCTGCCGAGCCGACAAAAGTCATCGGTGAGTCGGCAACCATGCAAGCCATCTTCGCTACCATACGAAAGTTCTCCGAAACGGATGCCAACCTGCTATTGCTGGGAGAGAACGGAACGGGAAAAGACTTGATAGCCCGGTACGTCTACGAGCAATCTCCACGGAAGAAGGAAGTATATGTGCCGATAGACTTGGGCAGCATCCCCGAAACATTATTCGAAAGCGAGCTATTCGGATATGAGAAAGGAGCCTTCACCGATGCTCACAAAAGTAAACCGGGACGGGTGGAAGCAGCTTCGGGCGGCACCTTGTTCCTGAACGAGATAGGCAACCTGAACTTGCCGTTACAAGCCAAATTGCTATCTGTTATCGAACAACGGAAGAGTTCCCGATTGGGTTCTACAACATCCTATCCGGTAAATGTGCGGTTGATTTGTGCTACGAATACGGATTTGTATACTGCCATTGACAACGGACTATTCCGCCAGGACCTGCTATACCGCATCAATACGATTGAGATACGCATCCCGCCCCTGCGCGAGCGTGGAAACGACTTGTTCCTGCTTGCCGATTTCTTTCTGCAACGCTATAGGAAGAAGTACAAGAAAGACTTGCGCGGCATCTCGAAAGAAGCGCGGAAACAGATGCAACTCTATCGTTGGCCGGGCAATGTGCGTGAGTTGGAGCACGCCATAGAGCGTGCCGTCATCCTTTCTAACGGCAGTCTGCTGACAGCGGAAGACTTCAGTTTGCAGAACCGGCAGCCACAAAACGCAGTGCCTGAGAAAGAAAAATACAACCTGGAACGGATGGAACGGGAAAACATCAACGAGGTACTCCGCATCTGCGGGGGTAACATCACATTAGCGGCGGAAATGCTGGGAATAACGAGAACGTCGCTGTACAGAAGGATTGAGAAGTTTAAATTGTAATATGAAGAAATATACCTGGCTAAAAGCCCCCCTTTGGCTCACTATTGCCCTGCTATCCTGCTGCTTCGCTACCGCCTGGCTTGCAATGCACGGCTTCTACATCAGCTTGTGCGTCACCGCCTTCCTGACGCTGGCGGTGGCCTATGCCATCTACCGTTATATCCGTCGTTCCGCCCGTGCCATGGCGCAATTCATCTGGGCAGTGCGTTATTCCGAATTCCTCTCCTTTCCGGTGCAAGGCAAGGAGAGCCGGCGCTCTCTCCCGCCGGAACTGCTCGCCGAAATGCAAGATGCCCTGGACCACTACCGCAGCAACTTGCAAAAGAAGGAAAGCCGCCTGCAATACTTCCAGGCACTTGCCAACCACATCGACATAGCCATCCTGGTCTATACCCCCGACGGTGATATCGAATGGATGAACGAAGCTGCAAAGCGTTTGGTCTGTTCCAATACAGAAGACATCAATCTCCGCGTCCCCAGGTGCATCGAAGACCTTCGCCCCTTCCACGCCGGACTGCCCGAAAGGCTGCACCATCTGAAAGCAGGCGACCTCTCCGTGCTCCAAGTCGACCGCAAGGAAGAAACCATCCAACTCGCCCTCTCCGGCATGGAGTTCGCTATCGAAGGCCGACGGCTCATCATCGCCAGCATGAAGAACATCTATTCCGCCCTCAACAGCCAGGAAACGGAAGCCTGGCAGAAGTTAATCCGCGTTCTGACACACGAGATAATGAATTCCATCACTCCCGTCATCTCCCTTACCGAACTGCTGTCCAAGCAAATCGAAGAGTTGGAAGGCAACGAAGAAGCAAAGGCCGAAATGCGGCAAATGCTCCAAACCATCAATCGCCGGGGCAACGGGCTGGTACACTTCGTTGGCAGTTATCGCGAAGTCTCCCACCTGCCCCAGCCCATCCTGAAGTTGCACACCGCCCGGGATATCCTGCAAGATGCCCTGCAACTCATGCGTAATGGACAGGATGACCTGAACCTCTCGCTCCCCCAGCCCCCTCTGCGTATCATTGCCGACAAGAGCCAAATAGAGCAAATCCTTATTAACCTTATAAAGAATGCCCGCGAAAATGAGGCGAACTGCATCACCCTTTCCGCAGGCATCACTTCCACCGGCCATCCCTACTTGCGGGTTACGGACAATGGAACCGGCATCGAACCGGATGTATTGGAACGTATCTTCATCCCCTTCTTCACCACCAAACCATCCGGTTCGGGCATCGGATTGACAATCTCCCGCCAAATCATGCATCAGCACAATGGCAATATTACGGTCAGTTCGCAACCGGGAGAAGGGAGCGTGTTTACGCTGTCGTTTCCGTCTATTTAAACCGCGACGTATCCACCGCTTCCCGTTGCTTCTCCTTGTAGCCGCCGAACTTGTACGTCAGCGATACGCCGAACTCACGGAAACAGGAGTAATGGTTCGTCACGTTCTGCGTCTTGAAGCGGATGCGCGGAGAGATCTGTCCCGTCTCGAAGATGTCGTTGCAATAGAGGTTGAGGATGGCTTTCTTCTTGGCGAAGCCGTAGCGCAGGGCTATGTTTACGTTGCCCGATGTAGGCAGGTCGTAGATGCCCTGGATGGCTTTGCTATGAACAAATCCGGTTAAGGTCAGCTTCAGGTCGGGCGTGGTGGAGAGAGTAAAAGTATTGTTCATTTGCGCGATGCCGTAGCACTGCTTGCGGTCGAAGGGGATGTCCCAGAAGTCTTTGTCTTTCTCGTGATGCCACAACCCAATCAGGGTCAGACGGGAATTCAACCAATTCTTTACTTTGAACGGGATAGACGCTTGTATTCCTGCTTGTTGTTGATAATCAAAGTTCAGTTCCTTGTATATCTCCACCAGGCGCTCCGAAGATTGATAAAGAGTCTGTACCGAGTAATCTTTGGTGTGGCTGAACCAGGCACTGAAGATGTATTTGCTTTTCAAAATATAGGTCAACTGAAGTTGGTAATCTTGCGACGGTTTCAGGAACGGGTTGCCGTGCAGTTCGGAATATCCCCCGCCGATGTATGAGATGGCGTCTTGCACAGCCCAGTAATCGGGGTAATCCTTGTCGCTGCTTAAGGCAAGTTGCAACATGTGGCCGGGTGCAGGATTATAATTCAGGTTGATAGTAGGATACCAGTCCCACTGGTCCCAAACGGGAGTCTTGTAACGTTCCACTGCCAGAGAAGCATCGAGCGACACTTTGTCGCCGAAGCTCTTATTGACACCTGCGTAGAAATTCAGCGTCTGCTCGCGGCGGCGGGACTTCAAATTGTTGATGGCATCCGAGGAAGTAAGCCGTTCGCCGGTTTCGGGGTCGTAGTAATACTGATAACTATTGTCGATGCTGGTGGTGTAGATGCCGCCGTAGTTCAGTCCCCAACCCTGCCCCAAGTCGTGCTCCTGGGCGAGGAAAAACTTCCAGCGGTTGATGCGTTGGCAGTCTTCGGTATAGAAATCGAGCTCCTCGTCTTGCAGGCGGCTGTGCAGCAGTTGGTTGGAAGGAGAACTGTAATAGGTAAGTTCGGCACCGGCTCTCAGTCCGAAGGGCGTGCGGTAGTCCAGGCGTCCGTTGTGCAGCCAGTCGGTGCTGCCGCTACGGGTGGAAGATACCTGCGTGCCTGCAATATCCATGTTACTGTGGTAAGTGGAATACGTGCCGTTATAGACAAAACTCAACTGATGGTTCTTGGCAAAGTTATAATCCGCCCCCACGCGGAAGCTGTGGGTATGGGAACGGCCGTGGCGCACCTCATCCGTTGTCATGGGGTGCACCGAGCCGTCTGCCAGAGAGTGCAAGGCCTCTTTGCCGGTAGTAGAGTAACTACGACCGTGGGTGTGTGAGTAAAGAAAATCAGTAGAGAATTTATTCTTGCTGTAAAGCAGGCTGGCGCGTTCCTCAAAGCCCTCATTGTGGTTTTGGCGATACTTGCCGTAGACTTCGCCCTGCAGGGAGCCGGCACTGTTCGTATTCTGTTTCAGGGTAATATTAATCAATGCGCCGCGCACCTGGTAGCGTGCGGGGGCGTTGTACATCACTTCCGCATTCTCGATGCGACTGGCGGGGATGCTGCGAAGCAGGGCATTCAGCTGGTCGGCGCTGAGGGTGGTCACTTTTCCGTCCAGTATCACGGTGACGCCTTGCCCTGCCAGTTGCAGGCTACCGTTCATCTCTATCACGCCGGGAAGCTCTTTCACGGCATCGTAGGCATTGTCCACGGGCAGGTTTTGGATAAGCCGCGGCAGGTCGTACACCAGTTTGCCCTGCTGTGCTTTCACGATGGGGCGTTCGCCGGTAATCATTACTTCCGGCAGGGTTCGGTAAAGGCTGTCCAGGCGGGCATCGGTTGTAATCAGGCTGTCGGCACTCAGAGTACGGTTGTCATCCTCAGAAGTTGTGCTGCCGGTATTCTCTTGTGCCGACGCTACGCTCAGGGCGCAACAAGCAATAGATAGTAGTAAGATTCGTTTCATATTCTTTTCTTTATTAATGTGTTATACTTAGTTCTCTCGGAAGATACGTAGGTTTCAACCAACCCGCTATTGCAAACTCTCAGTTTCGATGGTTGGAACTCTCAGTTTCAACGGTCGGCACTGTCAGTTTCAACCTTTGAAACTACCGGTTTCAATAAGTGAAACTGTTGGTTTCATTAAATGAAACTCCCAGTTCCAAACGCCGGCACAAATTGAAACTATGATTGTCTGCGTTTGCAAAGTACGGCAGATTCTGCGAAACATAGTGTTATCGCCGGCTTACCAAGTGTTATCCAGTGTTATCGGAAGTGTTATTTAGTCTTACCGAATGATGATGCTCCCGATATTAGTCCTATCTTTGTTCCACAATCAGATTCGCAGACAACTATGAAACTACCGTTCAAATATATTGCCATACTCGTCGTCGTGTCCCTGCTGGGCATCTTTGCCTATCAAGCCTACTGGCTCACGGGGTTATACCACACCATGCACGACGATATGGTGCGCGGCATCAACGAAGCCATGCGCATGAGCGACTATAACGAAATGATGATGCGCATTGACAAAATGCAGCAGGAGAACGTGCGCCACGGATACGTGGATGTATCGGCGGGATATGATGGTGAGGGAAAGTCGTATGTGCGCAGCAGCACCACCGTCGATTACGCGGATTCCCTGGAACACTCCGATTTACAGAAGAAGCTGATGTCCAAGGCGGACAGCGTTTCCGTAAGTTATCCCAACGACTCTACCCGTGTAGAGGTCAGTATCCAAAAGGACGCTCCGATGCTCAGCAAAGAAGACAGCGTACTGTTTATAGACAACCGGAAAGGGAAAAAAAGAGCGGAATGGATGAACCCCGACTCTGCCCAGCAACATTTGGAAGAAGCCGTGCAAGACAGTCCCAGGGCGGCGCTGTCGGCAAAGGGCGGTTTGGAAATGATTCTGCGCAACCAGAACACCATGCTGGAACTTGCCACTTACTTCCAACGCGGACTGCACTCCGGGCTGGATATTATCACCGACCCCGACGTAGCCCTCTACGACAGTCTGCTGACCGTATTGCTGCAAGAACGCGGCGTCAACCTGCCCCATCGGCTGATGCACCTGCACAAAGGCGGCAGCCCGGATTCAACCCTCGTTTTTATCGATACGCTGGAAGTGATGGGAACACCCGGATATACGCCCAGTTCCAAAGCCATGACCTACAATTATTCTTTCGATATCAACACCAATCAGATTTATCGCTTGCAGATGGAGCCCGTGGGCTTGCTGGTGTTGCGGCAGATGTCGGGCATCCTTGCCACGTCGTTCGTCATACTGGTCATCCTGGCCTTTTCCTTCTGGTTCCTGATTCGCACCATCTTGAAGCAGAAAACGCTGGAAGAGATGAAGAGTGACTTCACCAATAACGTCACCCATGAACTGAAGACCCCTATTGCCGTGGCGTATGCCGCCAACGATGCCCTGCTCAACTTCAACCAGGCAGAGGAGAAAGAGCAGCGGGACAAGTACCTGCGCATCTGCCAAGAGCAGCTTCAACGCCTTAGCGGACTGGTGGAGCAGATACTCTCCATGAGTATGGAGCGCCGCAAGACGTTCCGCCTGCATCCCGAAGAACTGTCGGTACGCGAAATCCTGGAACCGCTCATCGAGCAGCACAAGCTGAAAGCCGAAAAGCCCGTACACGTCACGGTAGACATCGAACCGGAAGACCTGACCATCATTGCCGACCGCACGCATTTCAGTAATATCATCAGCAATCTGATGGATAATGCCATCAAGTACTCGCACGGCGAAGCAGAGGTCAACATCCGTTGCCGCAAAGCAGACACCGGACAGGGCGAACAGGCCGAAATCTCCGTCAGCGACCACGGCATCGGCATCGCCGCCGAGAAACAGAAGCTTATCTTCGACAAGTTCTATCGCGTGCCTACGGGTAACCTGCACGACGTGAAGGGCTACGGGCTGGGACTGTTCTACGTAAAGACGATGACGGAGAAGCACGGGGGCAGCATCAGCGTGAAGAGCGAACCGGGGAAAGGAAGTAAGTTTACGATAAGGATATAAAGGAGTATTATGGAAAAGATAACCGTTCTACTGGTTGAGGACGAACAGACCCTCGCCATGATTATTAAAGATACGCTGGAAGGACAGAACTTTATCATCCACACCGCCGCCGACGGCGAAGAAGGCCTGCGCCTGTTCTTCGACCTTCGCCCCGATGTGCTGGTGGCGGACGTAATGATGCCCCGCATGGACGGCTTTGAGATGGTGCGCCGCATCCGGCAGACGGACAAGCGCACCCCGGTACTGTTCCTCACCGCCCGTTCCGCCATCAACGACGTGGTAGAAGGCTTCGAGCTGGGTGCCAACGACTACCTGAAGAAGCCTTTCGGAATGCAGGAACTTATGATTCGCATCAAAGCCCTCGTAGGCCGCGCCTTCTCCTTTGCAGACGAGAAACCGCAGGAAGTCACCAGCTTCGAGATAGGCGACTATCGCTTCAACTCCGTCACGCAGCGGCTTACCTTTGTCGGTACCCTCGTCTCGCCACACGTAGATACGGAGATGGAACTCTCCCACCGCGAATCGGAGATATTGAAGCGTCTCTGCGAAAACCGCAACCAGGTAGTCAACACCCAAAACGTATTGCTCGACCTGTGGGGAGACGACAGCTTCTTCAACTCCCGCAGCCTGCACGTATTCATCACCAAACTGCGGCACAAACTCTCACAGGACGACCGCATCCGCATCGTCAACGTGCGCGGAATAGGTTATAAACTGATAGTGAACTAAACAGAAACTAAACTACTATTTATGAGAAAGTTATTATTTTCATTATTCATCCTCTCCTCGCTCTGCGCCTATGCCCAGAACGAACTTCCGGCGGACACGATAAAGAACCGTCTCCCGGTAGTAAAGGAGCAAAGCCTTTCTTCGCCGAAAGAAAGCAAGCACACCGGTTCTTTCGATGAAAGTCAGCCGGAGCAGAGTCTCCAAACGGAGCAACCGGGCGAGGTAGACCTTCACATCCCCCTTCCCGAATACGTGGAGCCTCTCCCCTGGACGGATACGAAGAAGATACACTTTCAAAGCGACATCTTTGATTCGGACTTTCAGCGTTATGCGTCCTTCCTGCTTTCGCCGGAAGTTATACTGACCATGTACGGCGACCACTCTACCTATCCGGCGATGGGTTCCATGATGCAAGCCGGCGCGGGCATTACCTATTTCAGTCCCGACGAGCGTTGGGAACTGAGCGGCGGAGTGTATGCCGCCAATTACTCGATGGCAATGCCTGCCGCCATAGCAGGCGCGCAGTTTGCCAATCCCAATGCTCCAAGGGGTACGCAATGGGATTTAGGGCTGAATGCTTCGCTCGCCTATCGCATCAGTGACCGTTTGCGCGTACGTGTGTTCGGGCAATACTCGGGGTATGGGAAAAGCAATTCCTTCCACGGATATATGAATCCCATGTATCCTCAAAGCAATTACGGCATCGTAATGGAACTGAAAGTGAGCAACCACGTCGAGATACACGGCGGCATGGAGCGCGTGTACGACCCTACAAAGATGAAATGGACTACGGTGCCCATGATTTATCCGGTCATCCGCCTGGGCAAGTAAGCATTCACTTTGGTAAGTAATTAGAAATAATGCAAAGAAATTTCACGGAATAGAGGGAAAAAAGTATCTTTGTTCGGTTCGCCCCGTCAAGGAGTGCGGACGCAAACTTAAAATGTGAACAAGGATATGAAACGAATCTTCTTCTGTATCATTGCTTTGCTTGCAGGCATCGCCACCGCCGGCGCACAGAACAGGGTGCCCGCTGATAGTGTGCGGACAACATCCGTGCCCGAAGGCGTATCTCCCGAAGGAAATCCCCTGCCGAATGTGAAGAACTACGACGGTTTCCTGCTCGATATGGGAATGATGAATCTGTCCTCCCCCACGCTGCCCCGCTTTACGCTGGAAGTGCCGGATGCCAGCAAGGACTACAGCAGCATCTTCCGGTTGAATCCGAATGTAACCTATTCGCAGGGGCTCTCCAATATGTTCTATCTCAACAATTCACAGTTCTACAGTTCCAATCCTTTCGGGCTGAGCAGCTTCTGGGGGTCTACCGACAACCTGCAGATGGGAAGTTTCACGCTGAAGAACGGAATGCGAATCAATACATACGGCCAGTATGACAAGGACGGATGGAAAGTTCCCAACCCTTCTGCCTTGCCGTGGGAGAAGAATAACTTTAAAGGCGCTTTTGAGATGAAATCGGCGAACGGCGCGTTCGGAATACGAATCGAAGTGCAGCAAGGAAGGGGGACACCGTATTGGTAACAAGAAAAAGACTCCTCGTTATAGGTGCCAACGGCTTCACCGGCCGCCGCATCCTCGATGACCTGTCCCGCAATCTGTCCTATCAGGTCACGGGCTGTTCCCTGCACGATGACATCTGCCCCCACTCGGGCGATTATCACTTTATCCGTACGGACATCTGCAACAGCCGGGCATTGGAGAAGCTATTCAGAGAAGTGCGCCCCGATGCCGTCATCAACACCTCTGCCCTCTCCGTCCCCGACTATTGCGAGACGCATCACGACGAGGCGGATGCCATCAACATCACTGCCGTAGAGCATTTGGCACAGTGTTGTGAGGCACACCACAGCCGTTTGATTCATCTTTCCACCGACTTTGTGTTTAGTGGCGATACCGACCGGTTATATACCGAAGAGGATATTCCGTCGCCCGTCAACTACTATGGTCATACCAAGTTGGAAGGGGAAAAGCGTGTGGCAGCTGTATGTAGCAGTTACGCCATCGCACGTGTGGTCGTTGTCTACGGTGCCGCCCTTCCCGGACAACATGGCAATGTACTCCAATTAGTAGCCAACCGGCTGAGAAGTAATGAAGAAATCTTTGTCGTTTCCGACCAATGGCGCACGCCTACCTTTGTCGGAGACGTCTCCCTGGGAGTAGAGAAACTTGTCAATCATCCGCACAACGGCATCTACCACCTCTGTGGAAGCGATTGCCTGACTATTGCAGACATTGCCTATCGTGTAGCCGATACGTTGGGGTTGAACCGTTCTCTTATCCGTCCCGTCACTACTCAGGAGATGGGAGAAAAGACACCCCGCCCCCGTTTCAGTGGTTTGAGCATTGAGAAGGCGCAAAAAGAATTGGGGTATCGACCGCGGACGTTGGAAGAAGGGATAAGGATAATGTTTAGTGATTAATGATTAGTGATTTGTTGATGTTGCCATGCGGCATAACTATACGCAGCATAATCATAAACAAATCACTAATCACTAATCATTAATCACTGGTGCCAGCCCTTTCTCCTTCCGATAGCTGCGTACCATTTCCAGAATCACGTCTCCATACTTCTCCACACCTTTCTTTCCGAAATACGGAATGCGTACGAGCATGGACTTATCCGATGGCAACAGATTGCTGATGCCTAAAATCGCTTTCTGCTGAATGACGGTATATACGGGCAGTCCTAACTGTGAGGCTTCTGCATTGCGCCATGCCACCAACTCGCTGTATAGTTCGGGGTGCAGTACATCCGAAGGTACTTCGAGGGCAGGCGCTTTTCTTTCGCGCGTCTTCTTCCTGGTGCTGTCGGCTCCTTCTTCGCGGGCTCTTCTTTGCAATTCTTCTTTTCCCGATACTGCTTTCTCTTTGCTCTTTCCCTTCTGAGGGGCGGAGTCGTCGATAGAAAGAAGCGCCTTCTGTTTGAGGTATTCCGCCACATGGAAGCCTTTCGCTGATACAAAGTCCAGCAAATCGGACTTCAAGTCGAATAAACCGGTCAATTCTCCCATCGCATCGCGCAATTTCTTCTTCAACTCTTTATTGTCCGTAACGACTGTATTTCCCAGCACTGCGTCCAGCGGTTGCAGTTGCTCCTGAAAATACAGGGCACCGGCATGGATGCGCTCCTGCAAGGCGGCGTCCGTGGCATAATCTTGCGCCGCATCAATCAGGCGGGTATATTGCAGGCTGAACTTCTGTGCTACCTTCGTCACCTTTTCATGAAAGCGTTCTACTTCCGTTTTGTATGCAGCCAGTTGCTTGGGGAAGAGTTTATACAGATGTTCATCCACCAGGCGTACATACCGTCTTAGAGTCTGCTCTATCGGTTGGAAATCGAACAAGCCCGACAATAAATCCAGGAAATAAGTCTGTTGCAACGAACGGAAACGCTGCTCGTCCGGCTCACTCTTCCGCGCTTCCACCGTAAACGTATCTACCGCGCTGTCGCTGATAACCGCCCTTGCCGAAAGCGGTGCGCTGAGCACCACGCCTTCCAGCGTCTTGCAACGGCTCAATGCCACATAGGTCTGCCCGTGGGCAAACGAACCGCTGGCATCGATAATGGCGCGTTCAAATGTAAGCCCCTGGCTCTTGTGGATAGTGATGGCCCATGCCAGTTTCAATGGAAATTGGCGGAAGGTTCCTTCGATGGCCTCGGTTATCTCTTTTGTTTCCTCGTCCAATACGTACTTTGCATTTGTCCATTCCTCTTCTTGCAGAACAAAAGGAGTATCACTGCCTTTGCTGCGCACCTCGATGGCTTTTGCCGAAACGGCAGTCACCTCGCCAATCATACCATTATAGTAACGATGCTCACCGGAAGTATCGTTCTTTACAAACATCACCTGTGCGCCGCACTTCAGTTCGAGCACCTCGTCTGTGGGGTATGAATATTCGGGGAACTTCCCGTCTATCGTTGCGCGGAAAGCAAACGACCGTCCCGGCAATTGTTCCATTTCATGGTCATTGATGCGCTGCGCCTGATAATTGTGAGTGACCAGGCGGATATATCCTTCTTCTTTGGAAGGTTCAAAACCGGGGATATAGCGGCGGTTCAATGCGTCCAGCACTTGCCCGTCACAGCGATTCTCACGAATGCGGTTCAGCAGGTCGAGGAAGTTCCCGTCGCTCTGCCGATATACTTTTTTCAGTTCTATGGTACAGTACTCCGTCTGTTTCAGGGCTTGGCTCGAAAAGAAGTAAGGGGTATCGTAATATTTGCTCAACATCTGCCAATCATCGTCCTTCACCACGGGCGACAGTTGTTGCAGGTCGCCGATCATCAGCAGTTGTACGCCGCCAAAGGGTTTATTGCGGTCACGGAAACGTCTCAGCACAGCGTCCACCGCATCCAGCAAGTCGGCGCGTACCATACTGATTTCATCAATCACCAGCAGGTCCATGCTGCGGATAATATTGATTTTCTCCTTCCCATACTGATAGCGGTAACTCGCCTTGCCGTCCGTACTGAACGAGCTTTCGGGCACGTATGGAGCAAAAGGCAGTTGAAAGAAAGAATGAATCGTCACTCCGCCCGCATTGATGGCTGCAATACCGGTCGGCGCCAGCACTACCGTTCGTTTCGGGCTCTCAGTTTTCAGTTTTCGCAGGAAGGTAGTTTTTCCGGTACCTGCCTTACCGGTCAGGAATAGATGGGTGCCTGTGTTTTCAATAAATTGCCATGCAAGCGCCAGTTCAGTGTTTTGTTCCATCGTATATAAGATAATAGGACAAAGATAACGCTTATTTCATTATCCCTGTCCTATAATTATACTTATTTGCAAAAAACGCTGTGAGGCTCTGTGCCTCTGTGGTAAGACCTTACTTCATGCTTCCGCCGATAATATCCAGCAACTCATTCGTGATGGCTTGCTGGCGGCTCTTGTTATACTGCTTCGTCAAGTCCTGAATCAATTCATTGGCATTGTCCGTTGCGGTCTGCATGGCAAGCATACGGGCGGCATGTTCCGAAGTATTGGAGTCGAGAAGTACGGTAAATATCTTCTGGCTCAGTACCTTCGGCAGCAATTCCGCTATCAGTTCGCCTACGGACGGTTCTACAATGTAGTCGTTGTTAAAGTTCCGGGCAGTCTCCGATGAATCGCCTTCATTTTCGATACTTTCCGCAGCTTCTTCTGCTACTTGCGTCAGGTCGATGGGCAGATAACTCTCACGGGTCAGCACTTGCGAACCCATTGACTTGAAATGATGATAAATCAGTTCCACATGGTCAATACGTTTCTCCACAAACTCTTCCATCAGCTTTCCTGCCAACTCATACGCATCGACGTACGAAGGTTTGTCCGCCATCGTCTGATAGCTGCCTTGCGGTTCATATCCCAACTTCTGCACGGCTTCTTCCACCTTACGGCCCACAGGATAAATCAACACATTCTCCCTGCCCAACGCCTCGTAGTCTTGCAGCACCCGTTCCAGCATCTTCGCCACATTGGAGTTGAAGGCGCCGCACAGCGAACTGTTGGACGAGAATACTACAATTGCCACCCTTGTCACCGCTCTTTTCTCCGTATAGGGCGACTCGAACGAAGCATCCGTACGCAGGAAGTTTGTCAATATTTCATTCAGCTTCCGTTGATAAGGCAGCATATTCTCAATCCGCCCCTGCGCTTTGTGCAGTTTGGCAGATGCCACCATCTTCATCGCCGATGTAATCTGACGCGTACTCTTGACGGAGCTAATTCTATTTTTTACCTCTTTCAGTGAAGCCATGATGATTAATGATTATTCTACATAAATTGTTTAGCCACCGTTTCCGCCGTCTCCTCAATCTTCTTGCACACATCATCGTTGATGACACCCGATTTCAATACATCGAATACTTCCATCCGATAATTCATCTCAAGAGATTCGAGGAAGTTGCGTTCAAACTCGCTGACCTTCTCCAACGGCACATTCTTCAGCAAACCGTGCGTACCGCAATAGAGTATTGCAATCTGCTTCTCTACCGGCATCGGGCTGTATTGCGGCTGCACCAGCAGACGCGTATTCTTCTGTCCCTTGTCGATGGTCAATGCCGTTACAGGGTCCATATCGCCGCTGAACTTGGTAAACGCTTCCAACTCGCGATACTGTGCCTGGTCTATCTTCAGCGTACCGGCCACTTTCTTCATCGCCTTGATCTGCGCATTACCACCTACACGGCTTACAGAGATACCGACGTCGATAGCCGGACGATTGCCCTGATTGAAGAGGTTCGTATCGAGGAAGATCTGCCCGTCGGTAATGGAAATCACGTTCGTAGGGATATATGCCGACACATCTCCGGCCTGTGTCTCGATGATAGGCAATGCCGTCAACGAGCCGCCGCCTTTCACTTTTCCTTTCAGGCTCTCGGGCAAGTCGTTCATCTCTCGTGCCACTTCTTCCTGGCTGATAATCTTTGCCGCACGTTCCAGCAGACGGGAATGCAGGTAGAAGATATCACCCGGATATGCCTCACGTCCTGACGGACGGCGAAGAATCAGCGACACCTCGCGGTAGGCTACCGCCTGCTTCGACAAGTCGTCGTAAACCACCAGCGCATGACGCCCTGTATCGCGGAAATACTCTCCGATGGCAGCTCCCGCAAACGGGGCGTAATACTGCAACGCAGCCGGGTCGCCTGCCGTAGCAGCTACCACAATGGTATAGTCCATAGCACCGTATTGACGCAACGTATTCACGATAGAAGCTACCGTAGAGCCTTTCTGCCCGATAGCCACATAGATACAATACACCGGATCGCCCGCCTCAAAGTTGGCACGCTGGTTGATGATGGTATCTATGGCAATGGCGGTCTTTCCCGTCTGACGGTCGCCGATAATCAACTCACGCTGTCCGCGGCCGATAGGTATCATGGCATCCACGGCTTTCAGTCCCGTCTGCAACGGCTGGTTCACCGGCTGACGGTAGATAACTCCCGGCGCTTTGCGTTCCAGCGGCATTTCGCAGAGTTCGCCACCTATCAGTCCTTTGCCGTCCAGCGGTTCGCCCAGCGGATCGATGACACGTCCTACCATACTCTCGCCCACCATGATGGAAGCGATGCGCTTGGTACGTTTCACGATGAAGCCTTCTTTTATTTTGTCCGTAGGCCCCAGTAATACAGCACCTACGTTGTCCTCTTCCAGGTTCATCACGATGGCTTTGATACCGTTGTCGAACTCCAGCAACTCATTTGCTTCGGCATTGCGCAGCCCGTAGATGCGTGCCACGCCGTCGCTCACTTGCAGCACCGTGCCTATTTCATCAAACTGCACCCGTGCATCAATGCCTTCGAGCTGTCTACGGAGTACATCCGAAACTTCGCTTACTTTTATATTCTCAGACAACATAACTTATACTTTTTTGTAGCTGGTAGTCAGTAGTTAGTAGTTAGTAGAAATGCCTGCTTTATAATACAGACTATCTTATGCTTACTACTGACTACTTACTACTCCCTACTCCAATTATACGATTCTTCTATTCTTATCAATGAACTGCTGTTTCACCTTCTTCAGCTGTGTAGCAATGCTGGCATCCAGTCGGAAGTCATTGATGTCGAAGATGAAACCGCCTTCGATAGACGGATCTACTTCGGTCTGCAACTCCATGGTAGCGTGCAGCAAAGTAGAGGCGCTGTCGCGAATGCGTTCCCACACAGCCCGGCTCACGGGTACGGCAGTAATCAGCTTTCCCACGCCGATATGCTTGTCTTTCCGGTACAAATCCAGAAAACTCAGACAGATATACTGAAGGAAGTTCTCCCGCCTGTTTTTCAGCACCAGGGTGATGAAACGGCTAAATTCGCGTCCGGCAGGGGCATCGCCCACAGCAGCGGTGCAGATCAGCGAAAACTTCTCACGCATCGTCAGGATGGGATTTGCCAGTGCCGCGCGCAGATCGGGATACTTATTGATGTTACGTGCCAGCATCCGCACTTCCCGATACAGAACATCTTCCGTATCCGTGCTCTTGGCATATTCCATCAAAGCCTTCGCATAGCGCATTGAAACAATTCCTATATCCATATTCTTCAGTGATTAATTATTTCTACTTGCTGCCAATACTTCGTCCAGCATCCGGTCTATCATTTCCATCTGCTCCTGTTTCTCGTTCAGGTTCTTGCGGATTACTTTCTCCGCAATGTCCACTGACAGCACAGCTACCTGGCGACGGATGTCGCGGATAGCTTCTTCTTTCTCTTGCTGAATCTGCCTCTTCACATCGTCCAGTTCCTTCTGCGCGGCGGCTTCCGCCTGCTTGCGTGCTTCGACGATTATCTTGTCACGCTCGTGCATCGCCTCCCGCAGAATGCGTCCCTGCTCCTTATTGGCAGCAGCGACCAGTGCATCGCCTTCCTCTTTCAGTTTGGCGAGCTGCACATTGGCTTCCCGTGCCACTTCCATGGACTGGTCAATGTAGGTCTTGCGGCCTTCCACCATCTTGGTGATGACGGGAAAGCCGTATTTGGCAAGCACCACAAACACCACGCCGAACGAAAGGAGCATCCAGAACAGCAGACCACTATCGGGTAATAACAATGACATAGGCTATTAATTACGAATTATTAATTACAAATTACTAATTGCGGTTTCTTACAGGAAGAATACCAGCAAACACACAACGACTGCCAATAATGCAACACCTTCGATCAAGGCAGCGGCAATAATCATGTTCATACGGATATCTCCCGAAGCCTCCGGCTGACGGGCAATGGCTTCCATAGCCGAGCCACCGATTTTACCAATACCTACACCAGCACCGATAACGGCCAGACCAGCACCAATGGCTGCTCCCAACTTACTAACTCCCACACCTGCCGCAGCAGCTTGCAATAATACAGATAGTAACATAACTTTCAGTTTTAAATGGTTATTTTATTAATGTTGTTTTTTTACTTCTACTTTGTGTTCTTCCTGCGCCAGTCCTATAAACACAGCCGACAGCATTGTGAACACATATGCCTGGATAAATGCCACCAGCAGTTCCAGCGCATTCATAAAGATATTGAACAGTACCGAGGCCACGGTCAGCGATCCGTTCAGCACAGGACCCATACTTGCCGAGATAAAGATCAGGCACGTCAGCACCAGCATCGCCATGTGTCCTGCCAGCATATTGGCAAAAAGACGGATCATCAGGGCGAACGGCTTTGTAAAGATGCCGAAGAACTCGATAAACGGCATCATCGGCACCGGCACTTTCAGCCACCAGGGTACGTCCGGCCAGAAGATGTCTTTCCAATAAGTTTTCGTACCGAAGAGGTTGACTGCGACGAATGTGCACAGTGCCAGCACCATCGTGATAGCGATATTTCCCGTTACGTTGGCACCGCCCGGAAAGAACGGAACCAATCCCATCAGGTTGTTGATGAAGATAAAGAAAAACGCTGTCAGCAGGTAGGGGGCGAACTTGCGGTACTTAGGCCCTACGCAACTCTTGATGATATCGTCGTTCACCATCATGATGAACATTTCCATAAACCCGATAAAGCCGCCGGGAGCCGCACTGTCTTGCGGATGCTTGCGATACCAGTGTGCCACGCTCAGGATGATGACCAGCAGCAGCATGCTGTTTATCAGCAGCGCCAATGTCACCTTTGTAATGGATATATCGAGCGGGCGAATCTCGTTTCCCGCAACATCCTGCTCCACCAGCTTGCCTTCGTACTTGCTGCCTTCGGGGGCTATGTGGAAGCCTTCGTAGCTTCCGCCGTTCTCTTCGAGTCGTGAAGACAGGAACGTATGCCAGCCCGTTCTGTTGCTGTACACAATGATGGGCAGCGGAATGGTGACAGGCGTATTCCCCCAAGTCGTGATATGCCATTCATAAGAATCGCCGATATGCCCGAAGACAATCTCTTTCACGTCCACCGTGTTCTCCTTCTGTTCGGCAGGAGTCACATCGTCGGAAATTTCGTCGGCTTGCAGGGTGGCAGGCAGTACCAATGCCATCGCCATCAGAATCCCAGTCAATATGTTACGCCATTTTTTCATTTTCTTTTTTCTTTTTCTGTTTCCGGTTTGCCTCAAAGGTGAAGAAGAACCAGGAATCATAAATCAAGTATATCAGATAGTTTGCAATAAACGTCAGCAAAAACAGCTTTGCTTCCTCGCGCACTGCCACGCAGTACACCATCATCACAATCATCGACACCAACATCCTCATTACACGCATCAGCAGATATATCTGCAACATCCGTCCCGGCATCCGTCGCCGGCAACTCTCTACCATGTTTATCATAAATGCTCCGAAGACAAAGAAGAAAATCGGAATCAGCGGATAACCGCCAAAGTAGTGGTGCGGATTGATGGAATAATACACTCCGCCGCCCACTCCTCCTATCAACAGAGTCAGGAGCGCTGTTTGCAACAGGTAATTTCGTTTTGTAATAGTCACTGCCTTAATTGAAATTGAGAATTAAGAAATAATGGTGTCAGTCCACGCAGACGGAAATGTTGTTGCCGTTCATTTCGATGAAACCGCCGTTTATATCCTGCGTATGCTCTTCGCCGCCTTCTGTCACGTAAGTCAGCGTACCTGCCTGCAACGACGACACGATGGGAGCATGATGCGGCAGGATGGTGAACGAGCCTATCACACCGGGCAGCGTTACACTCTCCACTTCTCCGTCAAACAGTTCCTTTTCCGGCGATACCAAGTTCAATCGTAATCCCTTCATTTCTTTTCAGTTTTATTTCTTCGCCTGTTCCAGCAATGCTTTTCCCTTCTCTATGGCTTCGTCTATCGTCCCCACATTCAGGAATGCCGGTTCGGGCAGATAATCCACTTCACCATCCAGAATCATCTTGAATCCCTTGATCGTATCTTCAATGGAAACCATCGTACCCGGCACTCCCGTAAACTGTTCCGCCACAGCAAACGGCTGCGACAAGAAGCGCTGCACGCGGCGGGCGCGGTTTACCAACGTACGGTCGGCATCGGACAGTTCCTCCATACCGAGGATAGAGATGATATCTTGCAATTCCTTGTTGCGTTGCAGAATCTGCTTCACACGCTGCGCCACTTCGTAGTGCTCTTCACCCACAATATGCGGGTCTAGGATACGCGAAGTCGATTCCAGCGGATCTACCGCCGGGTAGATGCCCAACTCCGTAATCTTACGGCTCAGTACCGTAGTAGCGTCCAAGTGGGTAAAGGTTGTGGCAGGCGCAGGGTCCGTCAAGTCATCGGCAGGCACATACACAGCCTGTACGGAAGTGATGGAACCGTTTCGCGTAGAAGTAATGCGCTCCTGCATGGCACCCATCTCCGTGGCAAGCGTAGGTTGATATCCCACGGCCGACGGCATACGTCCCAGCAACGCCGATACTTCGGAACCGGCTTGGGTGAAACGGAAAATATTGTCGATAAAGAACAGGATATCTCGTGAGCCGCCTGTTTCGGCACCCATATCACGGAAGGATTCCGCTACTGTCAGTCCGGACAGTGCCACTGACTGACGCGCACCCGGGGGTTCGTTCATCTGACCGAATATCAGGGCTACCTGCGACTTTGCCACTTCATCATAGTCTACTTTAGACAAGTCCCAGTGTCCTTCTTCCATGCTCTTTCTGAATTCCTCGCCGTAGCGGATAACACCGGATTCAATCATTTCCCTCAGCAGGTCGTTACCCTCGCGGGTACGCTCTCCTACTCCGGCAAACACAGAGAATCCGTGCTGCTTCTTGGCGATGTTGTTGATAAGCTCTTGTATAAGCACCGTTTTTCCTACACCGGCACCGCCAAACAGACCGATCTTACCGCCCTTACTGTATGGTTCCAGCAGGTCGATAACCTTGATACCTGTAAAGAGCACCTCTTGTACGGTAGTCAAATCTTCAAATTTAGGGGGATCGCGATGGATGGGGTAAGCGCCGGCACGGTCCAGTTCTTTCATTCCGTCAATGGAATCGCCCACTACATTCAGCAGTCGGCCTTTGATCTGTTCGCCCACCGGCATGGTAATAGGTCCACCCAGCGGATATACTTTCATACCTCTTTGCAGACCGTCCGTGCTATCCATAGCTACGGTTCTCACAGTGTTTTCGCCGATGTGCTGCTGTACTTCTACAATCAGTCTCTTTCCATTCGGTCTTTTTATCTCCAACGCGTCGTGAATACTGGGCAGGACTAATTCTGCCTCCATTCCTTCGAAATAAACGTCTACAACAGGTCCGATTACCTGTGAAATATGTCCGACAATCTGTGACATAAGCAATCTTTTTTATTCTGTTTTCCTTAATTATTTCAACTAATTAATCGTAAGTCGCGTGTATCCTCTATTCAGTCTAATCAGCCAAGTCGCGTCCTTCTTCAATTTTCAATAAGTTTATTGAACTTATTAACGTCTGACAGCAATGGTTTGTTCATCCCAATAGTTATATAGACAACTTTGCAAATGTATAAACAAATCCACTCTAATTGTTCTCCCTTATAGCTTTTTTATACCAAAAAAGACAGTATTGAACGATTTATACTACAAATAGAACAATTTGCCAATAGAAATAATAACGTTGATTAACAGTATACTTGCTACTATGATTACCTTTACCCCACATTTCACTCCATTTGCGATGCTCTTATCGCCTCTCTCGAAACGCATCATCTGTTTACCCAAAACGCATGATGCGTTTACTGCAAACAGATGATGTATTTAAGGTAAACAGATGATGCGTTTTGGGCAGATAGATGATGCGTTTCTACCTGATTTGTGTAGCTAATAAATTCCTTGTATATATCCGCGTCTGACAAAAAAATAAGCCTTGTCTCTCGACAAGGCTTATTCACAACACAAACACAAAATAAAACACGACAAAACTACTATGCAATCTTACCTGTCTATGCCGGGGAGGCATAAGTACCGTATTACGGATATTCACATATACATAAACAGCGTCAGGCTGATTTGCAGTTTATAAACAAATGCGGGGAGGCATTTGTTTATTTCCTATTTGTTAAAAAACACAAACTCAATTCGTTATTGAATACCTCTTTCACGAAGTTTCAATTGCCATTTCCATGCAGAAAGCAACGTATCTTCGATGCTTGTCTCTGCCTTCCAACCCAATTCATTGTTTGCCAATTCAGGGTTAGCCCATACCTTCTCGATATCACCGGCACGACGACCTACAATCTGATAGTTCAACTTCACACCCGTAGACTTCTCGAAAGCATTGATCAACTCAAGTACGGAAAGACCACGGCCTGTACCGATATTGAATACTTCTACTTTCTCCTTCTGCTTGCCGCCCAAAATGCGGTCGATAGCAACCACGTGTGCCTTAGCCAAATCGACTACATTGATGAAGTCGCGGATACAAGATCCGTCAGGCGTATTGTAATCATCACCAAAGACACTCAGCTTCTCGCGGATACCGATAGCTGTCTGGGTGAGATACGGTATAAGGTTTTGCGGAACACCGTTGGGCAATTCACCAAGTAAAGCGGTGGGATGTGCACCAATCGGATTGAAGTAACGCAATAAAATGGCATTGATAGGAGCACCTGAAGTAATTGTATCACGAATGATCTCTTCATTGATCTGCTTCGTGTTTCCGTAAGGAGATTCAGCCTTCTTGATAGGAGCTTGCTCCGTCACCGGAAGCACGTCCGGCTGACCGTATACGGTACAAGAAGAGGAGAATACAATACCTTCTACTCCGTGTTTCGGCATTAATTCGAGTAGGTTGATCAATGAAACCAAGTTGTTGCGATAGTAAAGCAACGGTTTCTGAACAGACTCTCCCACAGCTTTGCTTGCTGCAAAGTGAATGATGGCTTTAATGCCTTTATATTTGGTAAACACAGCGTCAAGACCGGCAAAATCCAAGCAATCTACTTCTTCGAATGCGGGACGGATACCAGATACTTTCTCAATGTTATCTACAACGTCTGCGCTGGAGTTTGACAAATTATCAATTATAACAACTTCATAACCTGCGTTCTGAAGTTCAACCACTGTATGAGAACCGATGTAGCCGGTTCCGCCAGTAACTAAAATCTTCTCTTTCATATTAAAATATAGACAATTTAGTCCTTTGGTCATTTATAGCGCTACAAATGTAAGGAAATAAATTAATAAAAACATGAAAAGGGAATAAAAATTAGTCTATTCCCTTTCATTTTTTCGCGGCGCTTTTACCGGTTTATAGTTTTACGACTCCTGAGAATCCCATGAATGCCATAGCCAGCAAGCCGGCAGTTATCAGAGCGATGGGAGTTCCGCGCATACCCTTCGGTATGTTTACCAGACTCATCTGCTCGCGCAGTCCGGCAAACAAGGTCAATGCCAGACCGAAACCAATGGCGGTGGAGAATGCATAAACGACACCCGTCAGCAGATCATAGTCTTTCTGGATAACGAGGATAGCCACACCGAGAATACAGCAGTTAGTAGTAATCAGCGGCAAGAATACGCCCAAAGCCTGGTACAAGGAAGGAGATACTTTCTTCAGGATGATTTCTACCATCTGCACCAAGGCGGCAATCACCAGGATAAAGGTAATAGTCTGCAAGTAGCCCAGACCGAAGGCATCGAGCACAAACTTCTGAATAAGGAACGTAACTATAGTGGCAATAGTGAGCACAAATGCCACCGCAGCGGACATGCCCAATGCCGTCTCCACTTTCTTGGAAACTCCCAGGAACGGACAGATACCCAGGAATTGAGACAATACGATGTTGTTTACAAAGATTGCCGAGATAAATATTAATATATATTCCATAGTCTACAAATTATGCTTTCTTGAAACTGTTAATCAAAGCAATGAGGTAGCCCAAAGCTATAAATGCACCCGGAGCAAGAACAAAGACCAACATTCCGTATTCTTCGGGGAAGATAGTCAGACTGAAGACCTTGCCGGTTCCCAGGAACTCGCGTACGGCACCCAGCAGTGTCAAGGCAATGGTAAAGCCCAAGCCCATGCCCAGACCATCGAAGAAAGAGGAAACCGGAGTGTTCTTGGCAGCAAATGCTTCGGCACGCCCCAAAACGATACAGTTTACAACAATCAGCGGAATGAACAGTCCCAACGTGGCGTAGAGTGCAGGTACATATGCCTGCATAATCATCTGCAACAACGTTACGAACGATGCAATCACCACAATAAACGAAGGGATGCGCACCATATCGGGAATCAGGTTCTTGATAGCGGAGATTACCACATTGGAGCAAATGAGCACAAACATGGTGGCCAACCCCATACCCATACCATTGATGGCGGAAGAGGTAGTACCCAACGTGGGACACATACCAAGCAGGAGCACAAATATAGGATTCTCTTTAATAATCCCGTTCATCATAACTTTAAAATTATTCATGTCTTCTACTCCTTTCTTATTTAGCGCTGACAGAATCAGCAGGTTCAACATTGGTTGCAGCTCCCGTATCGGTATTTGCGGCATCGGCAGGTTCGGCAGCCTTTTGAGAAGCGCCCGTAGTGCCGTCGGAAGTTTCTTGTCCGGCATAGGCGGCATAGGCAGCATTCACGGCATTCAGAAATGCACGCGAAGTAATGGTGGAAGCCGTAATAGCGTCTACCTGCCCGCCGTCTTTACTTACTTTCAACGGAGTTTCACCTGGATTGATGCCTATAACATCGCCTTTATTGCCTTTCTTAAACCAATCGGCAGCCTTGGAGCCCAATCCCGGAGTCTCGGCATGAGACAGCAGAGAGTAATCTATAATCTTGCCATCGGCATCGAAGCCTACCAGTACTTTCAGTTCACCGCCAAAGCCCATTGCAACAGCTTCTATGGCTGCACCGATATATTCGCCGCCTTTGGTCGCGGGATACACGGAATATTGGACACCGTTCACTTCTTGCACCTTCTTCTCCGCAATAGGATCGTTATCGAACCCCGGAACCACTGCACTGACAGCATCGCTCAAGGCTTTGGCATTGGCTTGCGCAATAGGTTCCTTCGTCAGTTCGTTTACAAAAGCCAGCAGGGCCACGGAGATTGCCGTAACGCCCGTAAGCACCAGCAACATATTCTTCAAGGATGATTCTAACTTTTTCATTTCTTCTTCGCTACCTCCCCAAAGCGTTTAGGTTTGACATACGTGTTAATGAGCGGAGTGAACGCATTCATTATAAGAATAGCGAACGACATACCTTCGGGATATGCACCGAACAGACGGATAACAACCGTAAGCAGACCGATACACACACCATAAATGAGCATGCCTTTGTGGCTCATCGGAGAAGTGACATAGTCCGTAGCCATGAAAATGGCACCCAGCATCAAACCACCGGAAAGCAGTTGCACCACCGGAGAAACATAAAGTTCGGGATTGACCAGGTGCATGATACCGGAGAACACAAAGACCGTGACCAGGATAGATACGGGAACATGCCAGGTAATAATCTTCTTCCATAACATATAAGCAAAGCCCAGCAACAGCGCCAATGCACTGACTTCACCGAGACAACCGCCATTGTTACCGATCAACAGGTCGAAAGAACCCGGAAGATCACTCAACGACACACCCGGAGCACCATTGATGACTCCTTTCATAATGGCAAGCGGCGTAGCGCCCGTAGTAGCATCGGCATAAGCGGTCAACTGCCCTACCACCGGCCAGGTTGTCATCTGCACAGGGAAAGACAGCAGCAGGAACACACGTCCCAACAATGCCGGGTTGAAAGGATTGCACCCCAAACCACCAAAGGACATCTTGCCTACACCGATAGCAAACAAAGCACCCAAGAGGATAATCCAAATAGGTAGATTGGAAGGTAAATTAAATGCCAGCAACACACCGGTGATAATGGCAGAGCCGTCGCAGATGGTTGTGGTGGCTTTCTTCAACAGGAATTTGCCGATAGCCCATTCGAAGAACAAACAGGCCAGTACGGAAGTGACCGTAACGATCAGCGCACCCAGTCCGAAAAAGTAAAGCGATACAAGGAATGCCGGAATCAATGCTATGAGCACGCCGTACATATTCTTCTTCACGCTGTCACCGCCATGAACGTGGGGTGAAAGGGATACGATTAATTTATTCATAGTTCGTTATTTTTTAGCTTGACGTGCACGGATCATCGCTCCTACTTTGCCCTTGCCCAAGCGGATGTAATCCAGCATCGGACGATTGGAAGGACAGGTGAACTGGCATGAGCCGCATTCGATACACGACATGATGTCTTCTTTCTCTACTCTTTCAAAATCTCCATGAGCCGATACAGTGGCGAGCAGGTAAGGTTCCAATCCCATCGGACAGGCACCTACGCACTTGGCACAACGAATACAAGGTTGTATTTCGCCACGCTTGGCTTCCTTGTCGTTCATGATGAGAATGCCGGAGCTACCTTTGGCAGTAGGCACATCCGTATTGACCAGGGCCTTGCCCATCATAGGGCCGCCGCCGATAATCTTGCCGGTATCTTCGGGCAGACCACCGCAAGCATCGATCAGTTGCTTCATCGGAGTACCGATACGTGCCAGGAAGTTGGAAGGTTTGGCCAGGGACTTTCCTGTCACGGTTATGATACGTTCGAACAAGGGCTTGTTCTTCTGAACAGCCTCGTAGACAGCAAATGCAGTACCTACGTTCTGAACAACAGCTCCAGTGGAGATAGGCAGCGCACCTGCGGCAACCTGACGGTTGATAACGGCGTCAATCAACTGCTTCTCGCCCCCTTGCGGATATTGCACCTTCAAAGGAACGATTTCAATACCTGCATAGCTGGAAGCAACTTTTGTCATCAGCTGGATGGCATCGGGTTTGTTGTTTTCGATACCGATAAATGCTTTGTTTACCTTCACTGCTTTCATCAGGATGGATACGCCTACCATGATTTCTTCGGCATGTTCCAGCATCAGCTGGTGGTCGGCAGTCAGATAGGGTTCACACTCTACGGCATTGATAATGACACATTCAGCCTTGAAAGCAGGCGGCGGGCACAACTTCACTTGTGTAGGGAAACAAGCGCCACCCAAGCCTACGATACCGGCATCGGCAATCTTCTTTACTATTTCTTCGGCAGTCAGATTACAGTCCTTCACCAATGTATCGGTGCGGTCGATGGTTTCTTCCCATTCGTCACCTTCCACGTCAATAAAGATAGCAGGTTTGGCATAACCGCTGGCATCGACAATCGTGTCAATCTTAGCGACCTTTCCGCTGACAGACGAATGGATAGCTGCTGATACAAAGCCGCCGGGTTCGGCAATCTTCGTACCTACTTTCACTACATCGCCTTTGGCTACAACAGGCTTGGCAGGAGCACCAATGTGCTGCCCCAACAGGATAACGGCCTTTGCCGGAACCTCTGCCTTGATGATAGGCTGATGTGCTGAAAGTTTATTTTCGCGTGGATGAACTCCACCAATTGAAAATGTCTTCAACATACAATTCTGTATTTTATAGTCGTTTATTTACTTACTTAATTTATGCCTCTGCCTTAGGAGTCTCTGTCGCAACGGCTTCAGGAGCCTTCGGGGCCTCTGTTGCTTTAGGAGCTGCTTCAACCTTCTTTGCAGCCGGAGCAGCATCATCAGCCTTCGGTTTGCGTGGCGGGAAGTTAAGCGCAATGATTGTGTTTTGCGGGCATGCTTCTTCGCACTTACGGCACGATTTGCACTTATTGGGATCAATATAGGCCAGATTGTTTTCGAGTGTGATTGCTTCGAACGGACATACCTTCACGCATTTACCGCAACCGATACAAGCAACGGTACAGGCTTTACGCGCCACAGCGCCCTTATCCTTATTGACACATTGCACATAGATACGACGCGACTTCTTGCCCTGCGGACGGATTTCGATGATAGACTTGGGACAAGCCTTGACACAAGCGCCACAAGCTGTACACTTCGCTTCGTCCACTTCGGGAAGGCCGGTTTCGGGATTCATGTGGATAGCATCGAACTGACAGGCTGCAACACAGTCACCACAACCCAGACAGCCGAAGCTACAACCCGTTTCACCACCATAGAGAGAAGCTGCAATAGCGCAACTCTTTGCTCCATCGTATTGGTTGACACGAGGGCGGTTGGCACAAGTTCCGTTACATCTCACTACTGCTACCATAGGATCGGAAGCGGCAGCATCCAGGCCCAGAATCTCGGCAATCTGTACCATAACGGCCTGTCCTCCTACAGGACAGGATTTGCCTTCCAGTGAACCTGCTTTCACACAAGCGTCTGCAAATCCGCTACAACCGGGGTAACCACATCCTCCGCAGTTGGCTTGGGGCAAGACCTCTGCCACCTGCGCTATTCGCGGATCTTCATACACGGCGAATTTCTTGGAAGCCAAGTAAAGGATAGCAGCAGCTACCAGCGCTATAACCCCCAATGAAATCACTGCAATCAGAATTACATTCATAAATTAGTTGTTTATTAATTATTTGTTTTATTATTAGCTGTTCATAGGTTGTATTGAAAATGAGAACTTCTTCCCCAACCGCGACTTGTTAAGCCACAGTATATAATAATAAGGTATAAGAAGCGCCAACGAGCAAAGTGCAGAACGCAGCTCGTCATTCCAAATAACCATAAATAAGAATAAGGAAACGATTAATACGAGGAAAGGAAATATGAAAGCATACAAAACGGCCATCGCTCCCATCGAAAGTTCTCCGATAACCCACACTTGATCGCCGGGTTGATAGGAAGCAGCATCAGCATCTGTTATATCAATAAGTTTTTCTTTGGTATCAGCAGAGCTACAATGCCCCTTTACACTACATGAAGCGCATGCTGAAGTCTGGATAATTCTCACTTGCAAGTGAGAGCCATTTATGTTTTCCACAATACCTTGATGTCTTATAATATTCGCCATTTTGCAAAGCCTGCATTACAAATCGCGGCAAATTTACGCATTATTTATGAACTGCAAACCTTTCGAATACATTTTATGTATACGCAAACATGCTTTTTCCCTTTTTTAGTAGGTTTTTCTTTATTTTTTCTATTAAAATATATAAAAAGCGCCCCATTGTCATCCAATGGAGCGCTCTTTTCGGTCGTTAGAAACTTATATGGTTACCATTTGTAATTGATACCGAAGCTTAATAATTCTTTTAACTGGAAGTAACTGTCACCTGTTGTCGGCTTGGCTGTATCATCATAGCGTGCATGCACATATAACTTGGTAGAAAGATAACGGTTCAGTACAAAGTTAATGGTATTTTCCCACTCAATGCGGGTCCATTCATAACTTGTCTGGAAGTCTAAGCGGGAATCCAATACGATGGTAGGAATAATAGTCCATGACAGCGTCGGTTGTAGTTGCGAACCGAAGTTATGTCTTACACTCTTGCCTTCATCCAAACCAAAACTGGTTTCATTTACATCTTTATTTCCCACATACCGCAGCATATACGTCAAAGGTGCCATAAAGACAGACAGACTGAATTTCTTCTTTTTCAGTTTATAGTCCATACCAATACTGCTTGTCCAGTCCGCCGGTGCAAGGAAAGCTGCAACCAACTCTTCACTATTGGCTTTATAGCCATTGAAGAACTGCGTTTTGAATTCGGTAGTAATAGTATAGTACCATTTCGATGCAGCCTGAATACCCAGTTTGCTATACAACCGGAACTGGTCAGTATTCACCAGATAATCATGATATTCATCGGAAGGCGCAGAACTGAAACCGAATTTAGCATCCAACAGGTTTTCCCACTGAATCTTCTCACGGTCGTTATAATTAGCAAACAGTTGAAGGTTGGCAAGCAATGTATTCGTACTCTCACCACCCTTATACCAGTTATCCGAAATGTAGCTCTGAGTGATTTGCAACGAACCGTTACCACCCGTTACCCACCAGTTGGGCTTGTGGATGATGACTTCCGCATCTTCTTTCACTCCTAACATATCTTCTTTTCCGAACAATTTCACAACAGAAGGTTTGGAAGATGCCTCTTTCTCTATATTATCCTTAAAGACACGGCGTTTCATTATATCCTTCTCGGTAACTACCACCAAGTTAGGATAATTAACGTAAGTACTCAACAAAGTTTTATCAATAATCTTATTAGAATGCTTCTTTGAAACAAATGCCAATGTATCGAACGGTAACATTTCAGAAGGCAGTGGCGGAACCGAATCGGGCTTTTGGAACTTCCATCCTACTTTGGAAAGGCGTCTCATAGGCGCATAATAATAGGCAAGAGGAAGGAACAACCGGTAATAGTTCGGATTGGAAACTATATAACGCTCGGGAGTGGTAGGATCATTCAGATAATCCAAAACACCGAAATATCTTTCATACAACACTGAAACTGTATCCAACCTGTATTTGGTTCCTTCCGGTTTCAGTTTCAATATCATATAGTCTTTTATTATCCCCGATAAAGTGTCGGCTTTAGCGGTTGTCTTCTGTTTCTCATTCTTAATGACGGGATCCGTCACGTCTTGCGCCATCATCGACGAAGAAATCATTGCGGCAATCACCCAAATTGAGATGTGTCTATTCTTCATAATTTCTAAAATCTACGATTTTGAGGGCAAATTTAGCTTAAAATGTTTAGACTACATAGAAAAACAATTAGAAAACTAAAATGAATACATAGAAAACCTAAATGGAAAACAGAAGACAACTTCTTTAATGAAATCATTTTTTTAATAATTGTTTCAACGAAACTTTCCGTACTTCCTCTTTTTTTTATAATTTTGCGCTTTTTAAGTCAGTTGTGTACCAACGGGTACATTGGCAAGAAATAACAATTAATAAAACAATATAGTTGTGGGAGAAACAAAGTATATTTTCGTCACCGGTGGCGTTGCCTCTTCATTAGGTAAAGGTATCATCTCATCCTCCATCGGTAAGTTGCTGCAAGCAAGAGGTTACAAAGTAACCATCCAGAAGTTTGACCCGTACATAAACATCGACCCGGGTACACTGAACCCTTATGAACACGGAGAATGCTACGTAACGGTAGACGGTCACGAAGCCGACCTCGACCTGGGACACTATGAACGTTTTCTGGGCATTCAGACGACTAAGGCCAATAATATTACAACCGGACGTATCTATAAGAGCGTCATCGACAAAGAGCGCCGGGGCGATTATCTGGGAAAGACGATTCAGGTTATTCCCCATATCACAGACGAAATCAAACGTAATGTGAAACTGCTGGGAAACAAATATAAATTTGATTTTGTTATTACCGAGATTGGCGGTACAGTGGGCGATATCGAGTCACTTCCGTACCTGGAAAGCATCCGTCAGTTGAAGTGGGAACTGGGTAAAGACGCTTTGTGCGTACACCTTACTTATGTCCCCTACCTCGCTGCTGCCGGTGAGTTGAAGACCAAACCTACCCAGCATTCCGTAAAGGAGTTGCAGAGCGCCGGTATCCAACCCGATGTACTCGTACTTCGTGCAGAACACAAACTGAGTACCAATTTGCGCAAGAAGGTAGCCCTCTTCTGTAACGTAGATGAGAGTGCCGTTGTACAGAGCAACGACGCGCCCACCATCTACGAGGTACCTATCATGATGCAGGAACAAGGATTGGACGTTACCATTCTGAAGAAAATGGGACTTCCGGTAGGCGACACTCCGGGACTGGGTCCGTGGCGTGCTTTCCTCGAACGCCGTCACAAAGCAGAAGATACAGAGCCTCTGCACATCGCACTGGTAGGTAAATATGACCTGCAAGATGCCTACAAGTCCATCCGCGAATCCCTTTCGCAAGCCGGAACCTACAACGACCGCAAAGTATCGGTGGACTTCGTGAACAGTGAAAAGCTGACAGACGAGAACGTAGCCGAAGCACTGAAAGGCATGGCAGGTGTACTGATTGGCCCCGGCTTTGGCGAACGGGGCATTGCCGGTAAGTTTGTAGCTATAAAGTATGCACGCACGCACAATATACCTACTTTCGGTATCTGTCTGGGTATGCAATGCATCGCCATCGAGTTTGCCCGCAACGTACTGGGTTATGCCGATGCCAATTCACGCGAAATGGACGAAAAGACGCCTCACAATGTTATCGACATTATGGAAGAGCAGAAGTCCATCACCAACATGGGTGGCACGATGCGTCTAGGCGCTTACGAATGTGTACTGCAAAAAGGCAGCAAAGCATACGAGGCTTATGGAAAAGAACATATTCAGGAACGCCACCGTCATCGCTATGAATTCAACAATGCCTACAAGAGCGAATATGAAGCGGCAGGCATGAAGTGCGTGGGTATTAACCCCGAATCGGATTTGGTGGAGATAGTTGAGATACCCGAACTGAAATGGTTCGTCGGTACACAGTTCCACCCCGAATACAGCAGTACGGTATTGGATCCGCATCCGCTGTTTGTAGCATTCGTAAAAGCCGCCATCGAAAACGAAAACGATAATAAATAAGTTTGTAATTTAGTAATTTGTAATTAACAGAGAATGGATAAAAACACCATCACAGGTCTTGTTTTAATAGCTATCTTGTTAGTGGGTTTCAGCTTCTTGAGCCGTCCCAGCCAGGAACAATTGGAAGCACAGCAACACTACTACGACTCCATTGCCCAGGTACAGCAACGCGAAGAGGCCCTGAAAGCCAAATCAGAGGCTGCCCTGGCAAACGAAAAAGGAGCAGAAGTATCGGTTGATTCCACTGCCCTCTTCTTCGACGCCCGTCAGGGAACCAACTCGCAAGTGACCATCCAGAACAACCTGGCAGAGATAACGGTAGATACGAAAGGCGGACGCATTGCTTCGGCTACGCTGAAGGAGTATATGGGACAAGACAAAAAGACTCCCGTCACATTGTTCAGCGGCAACGACGCTTCCATGAATTTCCTTTTCTATAATAAGAAGGAAACCATTCAGACGGAAGACTACTACTTTACCGCAGTGAACCGTACGGACAGCACCGTCACCATGCGTTTGTCGGCAGACAGCGACAGCTATATCGACTTCACGTATACCATGCATAACGGTACATATCTGATAGACTTTACCATTCAGGCCGTGAACATGGAAGGCAAGCTGGCAGCTACCAACAACTATGTGGATATAGAATGGGCACAACGCGCCCGCCAGATAGAGAAGGGTTATACGTACGAAAACCGTTTGTCCGAACTGACCTATAAGAAGACCGGAGACGGAACCGACTACTTGTCCGCCAACAAGAACGACGAGAAAGAAGTTCCCGAACGCTTGGACTGGATTGCCTTCAAGAACCAGTTCTTCTCCACGGTATTCCTGGCCGATGCCGACTTTGAAAAGACGAAGTTGACTTCCAAGATGGAAGTCCAGGGCAGTGGCTATATCAAGGATTACTCGGCAGAAATGAGCACGAAGTTCGATCCGACAGGTAAAGAACCGACACAGTTGTTCTTCTACTTCGGCCCCAACCATTACAAAACACTGACTGCGCTTGACAAGGGACGTACTGAAAAATGGGAGCTGAACCGCTTGGTTTACCTGGGTTGGCCGCTTATCCGCTGGATCAACAAATGGCTCACCATTAATATCTTCGACTGGTTGTCCAGTTGGGGATTGAGTATGGGTATCGTGCTGTTGTTCATGACGTTGATTGTAAAAGCAGTAGTATTCCCTGCAACGTGGAAAACATATATGTCGTCTGCCAAGATGCGTGTATTGAAGCCGAAAATTGATGAAATCGGCAAGAAATATCCCAAACAGGAAGACGCGATGAAGAAACAACAGGAAGTGATGGGGCTTTACAGCCAGTACGGTGTCAGTCCGATGGGCGGATGCTTGCCGATGCTGTTGCAGTTCCCTATCCTGATGGCATTGTTCATGTTCGTGCCGAGTGCGATCGAGCTTCGCCAACAAAGTTTTTTGTGGGCGGATGACCTCTCCACTTACGATGCGTTCATCAACTTCCCGTTCCATATTCCGTTCCTGGGCAGCCACCTCAGCTTGTTCTGCTTGCTGATGACCGCCACCAACCTGCTGAACACGAAGTATATGATGCAACAGCAGGACACAGGTGCCAATCCTCAGATGGCAGCCATGAAGTGGATGTCGTATCTGATGCCCGTGATGTTCCTGTTCATCTTGAACGATTATCCTTCGGGATTGAACTATTACTACTTCCTCTCTACTTTGATCAGTGTGGTAACAACGCTCATCATGCGCCGAACCACCAATGAAGAGAGACTTCTGGCCCAAATGGAAGCCAACAAGAAGGACCCGAAGAAAATGAAGAAAACCGGTTTTGCTGCCCGTCTGGAAGCTATGCAAAAGCAACAGGAGCAGATGATGAAAGAAAAACAGAACAGGAAGTAAAACTTCCATTCCAAATATTCTTTTAATGAAAGCCGGACAATGTACGTTGCCCGGCTTTCTTAATCTGAAGGAGTAAAACGTATCATCCGTTTGGGCAAAACGCATGGTCTGTTTGGGTCAAACGCATCATCTGTTTAGGGCAAACGCATGGTCTGTTTGAGGCAAACGCATCATCTGTTTTCAGAGTACCCGAATTTTACTTATTTTTATTACAAGAATTATTGTTATGCAAACTAAATACACCTACAAGCAAATCTGGGTTATTGCCTACCCTATCCTAATCAGCCTCTTGATGGAGCAGTTGATCGGTATGACAGACACTGCCTTTCTGGGGCGCGTGGGCGAAGTCGAACTGGGAGCATCCGCCATTGCCGGCATCTTCTATGTGGTCATCTTTATGGTGGCATTCGGCTTCAGCATCGGAGCGCAGATACTTATTGCCCGGCGCAATGGCGAACAGCAATACCGCGAAATCGGGAATCTGTTCTATCAAGGCATTTACTTCCAACTGGGACTGGCAGTGGTCATGTTCCTGCTATGCTATTGCCTCGCACCGGTGATACTGCGGCACATTGTTTCTTCCGACCATATTTATGATGCTGCCATCAGCTATCTGAACTGGCGTATCTTCGGCTTCTTCTTTACCTTTGCGGCTGTGATGTTCCGCGCATTCTTCCTGGGCACGACACAGACCAAGACATTGACACTGAACTCCATTGTGATGGTATTGAGCAATGTCGTACTTAACTATATCCTTATTTTCGGTAAGTTCGGAGTACCTGCCCTCGGTATTGCCGGAGCGGCAATAGGCTCGTCACTGTCCGAACTGATATCACTGATATTCTTTATTCTATATACCCGTTACCGCATTGATATCCATAAGTACGGGCTGGACAAAATACCGGGCGTTCGCAGGGAGATACTGAAGCGAATGCTGAACGTTTCGTTTTGGACGATGGTTCAGAACTTCTTCTCGCTGTCCACCTGGTTTCTCCTATTCTTATATATAGAGCATTTGGGGGAACGTTCGCTTGCCATTACCAACATCATCCGCAATGTTTCGGGCATTCTGTTCATGGTGATGATGGCTTTTGCCTCTACCTGCGGTTCATTGGTTAGTAACCTTATCGGGGCGGGAGATATTCGTTATGTCCGGGGCACCATACGCCAGCATATACGCATCGCTTATGTGTTTGTGCTTCCGTTTGCCATCTTCTTTGCACTGTTCCCGAACTTGATTCTGAGCGTATATACGGATATTCCTGCGTTGAGGGAAGCCGCCGTGCCTTCGCTTTGGGTGCTGTGCTCCGCTTATCTGTTTCTGGTCCCCGCCAATGTTTACTTCCAGTCGGTATCGGGAACCGGAAACACACGCACGGCACTGGTACTGGAAATGATAACGCTTGCCGTATACGTCTGTTACATCACATACATCGTCTCCTATCTGAAGCTCGATGTTGCGTTTGCATGGACTTCGGAGCATGTATATTCCATCGGTATTTTAACGCTCTCCTATTTCTATATGAAGAAAGGGAAATGGAGTCAGAAGAAGATTTAAAATATTTCTGTATCTTCGCAACATAATAAATATACGACGAATATTCATCAAACACTAATTATATGAAACAAGTAAACCTATTGTTTATGTCAGCAGCTATGACATTAGCCTCTTGTGGCGGAACAAAAGATGCCGGACAACCGGATGCAGCCGCGCTTATCCAGCGCTCGGACATCAAGATCGAAGGCAAGCGTATGACACCCGAAGCTCTTTGGGCGATGGGGCGTATCGGTAGTGTGGCCGTATCTCCCGACGAAAAACAGATTGCCTACACCGTATCTTATTACAGTGTGCCGCAAAACAAGAGCAACAGCGAAGTATTCGTAATGAATGCCGACGGCAGCAGCAATGCGCAAATCACCCGTGATGCCTGGCAAGAAGGACAACCCACTTGGATAAAGGACGGTAAGAAGATCGCTTTCCTCTGCAACGAAAGCGGCAGCAGCCAAGTGTGGGAAATGAATCCCGACGGCACAGAACGCAAACAGCTGACCGAATATGACGGAGATATCGAAGGTTTCTCCTTCTCTCCCGATGGCAAGAAACTGCTCTTCATCGCCCAGGTAAAGACGGTACAGAGCACAGCGGACAAGTATCCCGACCTGCCCAAAGCAAGCGGCATCATCGTCACCGACCTCATGTACAAGCATTGGGACGAATGGGTGACTACTGCTCCCCACCCCTTTGTAGCCGACTTTGACGGTAACGGCATCAACAACGTCACCGATATTCTGCAAGGAGAACCTTATGAAAGCCCGATGAAGCCGTGGGGCGGCATCGAGCAACTGGCATGGAGCCCATCTTCGGATAAAGTGGCATATACTTCTCGCAAGAAAACCGGACTGGCGTACGCCATCTCCACCAACTCCGATATCTACATCTACGATCTTGCCGGCAAAAAGACCGAAAACATCACCGAAGAGAACAAAGGCTATGATACCAACCCGCAATATTCTCCCGATGGCAAATACATCGCCTGGCAAAGCATGGAGCGCGACGGCTACGAAGCCGACTTGAACCGCCTGTTCATCATGAATCTCGAAACCGGTGAGAAGCGTTTCGTCAGCAAGGCATTCGAGTCGAACGTAGACGAATTCTTGTGGAACAAAGATTCTCAGAGCATCTACTTTATCGGCGTATGGCACGGCGAAACACAAATCTACAACGTCAACCTCGCCGATAACGACAAGCTGACCCAGCTTACCGACGGTATGTACGACTATGCTTCCCTTGCCCTCTGCGGAGATAAAGTGATCGCCAAACGCCACTCCATGAGCATGGGCGACGAAATCTATGCCGTGACCAACACCCGCAGCGGTGACGCTTATGCCGAAGCCACCCAGCTGACTTTCGAGAACAAGCAAATCTACGACCAGCTGGAAATGGGTAAGGTAGAAGCCCGTTGGATGAAAACAACCGATGGCAAGCAGATGTTGACCTGGGTAATCTATCCGCCCCAGTTCGATCCGAACAAGAAGTATCCCACCCTGCTCTTCTGCGAAGGCGGTCCCCAAAGTCCCGTCAGCCAGTTCTGGAGCTACCGTTGGAACTTCCAGATTATGGCGGCGAACGATTATATCATCGTAGCCCCCAACCGTCGCGGTCTTCCCGGCTTCGGTGTGGAATGGAACGAAGCCATCAGTGGTGATTACGGCGGTCAGTGTATGAAGGATTACTTCACTGCCATCGACGAAGTAGCCAAAGAACCGTATGTGGATAAAGACCGCCTGGGATGTGTAGGTGCCAGCTTCGGTGGCTTCTCCGTCTACTGGCTTGCCGGGCATCACGACAAACGTTTCAAAGCGTTCATTGCCCACGACGGTATCTTCAATATGGAGATGCAATATCTGGAAACAGAAGAGAAATGGTTTGCCAACTGGGATATGGGCGGCGCTTACTGGGAAAAGAACAACGCCACGGCACAACGTACGTTTGCCAACTCCCCGCACCTATTCGTCGATAAATGGGATACTCCTATCCTCTGCATTCACGGCGAAAAGGACTTCCGCATCCTTGCCAACCAGGCTATGGCTGCCTTCGATGCTGCTGTGATGCGTGGTGTCCCTGCCGAACTGCTGATCTATCCCGATGAAAACCACTGGGTGCTGAAGCCTCAGAACGGTGTTCTGTGGCAACGCACTTTCTTCGAATGGTTGGATAAATGGCTGAAGCCGAATAAGTAAAATAGAAAAAGGTAACTTCAGAGGCGACTATAACATTGAAATGGATAATCTCACTAAATCTAATTTAACAATCAATCAATCAAGAGTTAACGCCTTGATATATCTATTAAACCATGTTATAATCGCCTCTGTTTCTTACCTGAAATTTGGAGATTCACAAAAAGCCCGTATCTTTGCAATGTGTTTTTCATAGTATTAGATTTAAGGTTAACAAAAGAT
>CAJKXC010000014.1 GCA_905203765.1 uncultured Bacteroides sp. | reverse complement strand
GGCGTACCTTATGTCCCCCTTTAATGACACCCGACACTTTTTCATAAGTGGCTAAGGTGTATCGGTTGCCTTCTGCCAACGCACGGGCTTTGTGTATGCTATCATACCATGTCCAGCCGGAACCTGCCATTGCAATCAGGCATAAAAGATAAGTGAATAGCGAAGTCTTTTTTCCCTCCGTAACCCATTGCATTTTCAATAGCGAGCCTACTATCATGGCAAGGGCTCCCGCACCCAACAGGGAGACACAGACCAAAGCCGGAATGTTCATATACTCTATCATACTGCCTTAGGATATTCTTTTCTTCAAATAATATACCCAGAAATCAATAGCTTTGCCGATAGTAACACCAAAAACACTGAGTGCCAACGCTATGTAAGCTGCAACAATGAACGGTTGTTCGTCTATCCACCTATTGACAAGTGCGGACATCCGGGCAAAGACACCCCCCGCAACAGTCAGGACGATTGTCAGGACAATATGTATCTCCAGCAGCTTGTCCTGCCTGTCTGAGTCCATCCTGTCATCTTTTAAATACCTGACAAGCCATAGGCACGGGACAAACAGAAATAACATGAAAAATACCATAACAGCCACTTCGTCTCCGGGAATGTCGTGCAATCCCCTGCCGAAAAAGCGAAAACCGGATATTCTAACCAAATAGGGAGTTATCATTTATATCGTTCTCTTTTAATTCTTATTTTTAATCGCCCATTCTTTCTCGATAGCCCGGCGGATCGCTTCCCGGTTATCCCAATTCCTGCCACCGGAAGCGTGCCACTTAAGATTAGGATTGCATCGGCTATTGTAAGCCATATACGGATTTCCGAAAATGACGGTTACACGCACACGCCAGCGCATACAAATGTCATCGGCTACGAATTGCTGTTTGTTGCACAGTATTATTTCCCACTGATTTTCCTTAGCCAGCCGTATCAGGACTTTTTGCTGCTCTTGGGGGATGAGTGCCGTACTGATGTAATGCAGTTTGAGCGTGTTCTTCTTGTTTAGATAAGTAATGTAAATGACCACAGCGGAAATAACCGGAAACAATACGACAGTCCATACAAATTCCGGTTCTATCAGTTCACCCTTAATCTTTGCCATCACAAGACAAAACAGTAAGGCGACAGAAGTAAACAGAAGCATAAAAAGAGGTTTTTTAGGATAGTAATCCTTTTTCTCCTGCTCCGTCAGTTCTATGCGGCGGTTCTTTAGCGTGCGCTTTAATAATTCCTGATTCATATCGGATTCTTTGATTTACAAAGTTACGGATATGGCAGGGAAAGGGCAAATTTGAATCGGGAAAAGATAATGGACGGAGCTTGTTTTTACCTTTAACGTGTTAAACTGACGTTAATAAACAAGATGGGAACTGGTTTTTCGCACCTTTCGTATATATTTGATAACAATAAACAGGCGGATATGCGGCATTGATAACAATAGCAAAACAGCATAAAGCGGAACAGAGAAAAATTAAATGCAATATGACATGTTTTATTTTTAGGGAATCAGCTTATTGGACATATAAAATGTGCAGCCGGAACCGCTTTCTGGTGAAGGACAAGATGGTTACATGGGTAGCGGTCATGTGGTCGTCAATACCCTTGTGGTGCAACGTGCTGGTTGTGGAACATCTATTCAGCTATTACGTACTGAAAACCGATTTGATGGAAATGCTGCCGCTGAAAAGCCGTTATGATCCGTTATCCCTGATAATTACTTTTTTGCTGGTATCTCCACTGCTCTGGTTCAACTATACGTGTTATCTACGATCTGCGAAGCTGGCAGTCCTTGAACAGAAATACAAGGCTATGGGCAAGATGCGGAGAATAGCGGGACAATGCGCCTGTATCGCTTACGTCATTGCAAGTGTCTGGCTGATGGTGTATGTGTCCGATGCGTTTTACATGGGTGAGAAAAAAAAGGTTGACCGGAACCAGTACATGGAACGGCTGGAAAAAATCAGGGAAGACCAGCAGAACAGAATGAAATAAAGTCCATATTACTTTTTCCATTTAAAACAGAATATATGAAAAAGACTTTGAATCAGATTTTAATGGATGAAGCCCGACAAACAGAGTTGCACGAGTGGATGAAAACGGTACAGGCTGCCGTGCGGCAGACGGATATAAAGAATCCGGCTACGTGGACGGCACTGGAAAAATTGTCGAAAAACATATCTGCCATGTCATGGCTGGTGAAACAACTGAGGAAGCATTGCCCCTATCCATTGGTGGACGTAGAGCAACAAATGGCTTTGTATATCCTGACGGCATATTGCCCGGACAATGACGCATTGGGCTATGTGATGGATACTTATCAAAATTATCTCAAGAGCCGTAACAGAGAAGGTTTACGGTTCTGTATGCGTATGCAGGCGGCTATCAATGATACAGGAAAGCATCCGAGCCTAAATTATCTTTATAACCAGATAACGGGGGATATGATACGACAGTTTCAAAGCCTGCTTGTGGCACGGGAGCAAGAGGATACGACATTTCTGACTGAAGAAGACTTTCGCATGGCGGAAAAGTACCTGCCTGACTTCAAATGCAACAGTTTCAAAAATATAGTAGAACTGAAAGCCAAAGAAGTCAGAACAGGCAGCGAACTGGCAAAATGTTGCCACATATCAGAAACAACTTTCAGAGAACGTTTTCAGCAGACATTCGGTATGAACGTAGCCAAGTGGCTACGAGAGAAGCGGAAAAAGAATATTGAAGAGATGCTGAAGCATACGGACATGCTTTTGACAAAGGTAGCTGAAGCTAACGATTTTAATTCCTTATCCACTTTTTCGGATTATTGCAAGCGGAATTTTGGAAAATCGCCATCGGAAATCAGGAAAGATGCAGATAATACCTAAACCTGTTAGAAATCAGAATTTTTACGATAAACATCAGAATAAAGTTTCGGAAGTTCGTCTTTAACTTTGCTATCTATATAATTTAGCGAAGACATGGATAAAAGATGCGATAGAGGATATAAACCCGAAAGAACTTTGCAAGCTAGAATCCTTTCAGGATATATCCTGCTCACCATACTTGTGCTCGGTATCATAAGCGCCGTATGGTACGAGAAACAGGTACTCCGCCATGCCGAAACGGAAGAGCTGACTATGCTGGAACAACGGAACTGCATCGACTCGGTTTGCAACTTACTGACCGAGAAAGAACAACAAATGGCAGTGGTCCTCGACCTGCTGGAAAATATGCCCGATGTCGGAGAGATAGTCAACAGGAAAATTCCTGCCATTGTGGGGCAAACCGAAGAACAGCCGTCACCTGAGGCGGCAACAACTATCGAACCTCCTGCTACCGGAAACAAGAAAAGAAACTTATGGAGCTTCTTTAAAAAGAAAGGGAAAAAATCGGCCTATGCCCGGCAAAAGGAGAAAATGGAAACAGCCGGAAAAATACGGGCCGCAGGTACACAACACCCCATATCTCCAAGCCTGCTGTATTCCCTTGAAAAAGAAATCAGCGACACCACCCGGTTGTATGAAGAAAGGCTGTCCACCGAAATAGACAGTCTCCGGACACAAAACCAACGGTTGGACGGAAGGATTGGTGCGCTGATACAGCACTTCGAGAAGAAAGAAGCGGATTCTCTCAGCCGGGAGATACAAGCGCAACAGGACCTGCGCAACCGCTCTTTCCGGCTGATAACGGGAATAGGTATCGGAACGTTCCTGCTCGTCATCATCCTGTATATGGTGATACACCGGGACGTGAATCGCCAACACAAGACACGCATGGAACTGGAAGCCTCGAACCGGAAGAATGAAGAATTGTCGCAGTCCCGACAAAATATCCTGCTGACCGTGAGCCATGACTTGTGCGCTCCGTTGAGCACCATAAACGGCTATGCCGAACTGATACCGGAAGAAAAGGACGAAGCGCAGCGCAACCGCTATGCGGAAAATATACTCAATGCCTCGCACCATGTCATCGGACTGGCAAACAACCTGCTTTACTACTACCGGCTGGAAGCGGGAAAGGAACAACCGGACAAGGAAACGTTTCATCCCGGACGGGTGATTGAGAACGTGCTGCACCTGTTCCGCACACTGGCAGACAAGAAAGGGCTGGGACTGACCGTAGAAACCGAAGGCGTAAATACAATGGTGGAAGGCGACCGCATACGCCTGACGCAGATATTGAACAATCTGCTGACAAATGCCGTGAAGTTCACCCCGGTGGGATACGTGCATGTGGGAGTACGCTATGCGGACGGCTGGCTGTGCTTCTTTGTCCGTGATACGGGCACGGGCATCAGTGAGGACAGGAAGAAAAATCTGTTCAAGGCGTTTGAGCGGCTGGACGCCGACAACCCGCAACCGGGATTCGGTCTGGGACTTTCGATAACGGCACGGCTGGTCAGCCTGCTGGGCGGTACTGTCAGCGTGGAAAGCCGGGAAGGGCATGGAAGCACTTTTGAAGTGCGCCTGCCCATGCAGGAAGCGGGCGGGCCGGAAACAGGAAGCGTGCAGCGGGTGGAATACGCCCGTTTGTCGGGACTGAGGGCAGTGCTGATAGACGATGACCGGATACAGGCGGACATGACCCGGCGGATGCTGGCGCGAAGCGGGGTGGCGTGTGACTGTTGCCATGATGTAAAGGAGTTGACGGAACTGTTGCGCGGCAGGCGGTATGACCTGCTGCTGACTGATATGCAGATGCCGGAAGCGGACGGATATACGGTGCTGGCTTTGCTGAGGAACAGCAATCTGGGACAATCCAAAGAGATACCCGTACTCACCGTTACGGCACGGGCGGACGGGGAAAGGGAACAACTGAAGAGGGACGGCTTTGCGGGATACCTGCACAAACCTTTCTCAATGGATGAACTGCTGTCAGCCGTAGCGGAATGTACGGGCGGCAGGATACCGCAACGGAAAGGACCGGACTTCACCGCATTACTGGAAGGAGAAGATGACCGAGAAGAAATACTGGACATGTTCGTGCAGGATATGGAAAAGACAACGGCTGATTTGAAGAAAGCCATTGGGACGAAAGATTATGCGGGGATAATCGCCCTGATACACAAAGGGACGCCGTTATGGGAAACGATACGCATGGACATACCCGTTCAGGAACTGGAACGGCTGGCATCGCTGGCACCGGAAGCATGGGATGAGGCGGCGGTTGCAGAGGTATGGAAACTGGTGACGACAGTGGACGAAGCGGTGGAAAAGGCAAAGGAACTAAAGGACGGCATGGAATGAAAACGATATTGGTAGTGGAAGATGACCGGGTATATGCCCGGGTGGTGGCCAACTGGCTGGTGAAAAACGGGTTGGAAACCCGTTACGTGTTATCGGTAGCTTCGGCAAAGGAGTTTATTGCCGGGACAGAGGTAGGATTGGTATTGTCGGACTACCGCCTGCAAGACGGCAACGGTGTGGAACTGCTGGAATGGATGAAAGCAAACGGCTACCGGATGCCTTTTCTTATCATGACGGGTTATGGGGACATACCGGGTGCGGTGGAAGCCGTAAAGAAAGGAGCTACGGACTATCTGCCCAAACCCGTGCAGACGGAGAAGGTATTGACAACTATCGCAGGACTGCTACGGGAACAGGAGAAACCGGAGAACAGACGGGCTTACTACCGGCGTACCAGCCCGCTGGCTGTGAAATTGCAGGAACAAATCCGGCTGGTGGCTCCGGTAGATACGCTGACTGTGCTGATACGTGGCGCATCGGGTACGGGAAAGGAAAATGTGGCCTGGCATATACACGCACTGAGTGAACGTGCGGATGCTCCGTTTATAGCGGTGGATTGCGGGGCACTCCCGAAGGAACTGGCGGCATCGGAACTGTTCGGCTACGTGAAGGGAGCCTTTACGGGTGCCACGGAAAACAGGACGGGCATGTTTGCCGCCGCCGACCACGGGACATTGTTTCTGGACGAGGTGGGCAATTTGAGTCAGGAAGTGCAGATGTTATTGCTACGGGCGTTGCAGGAAAAGCGTTACCGCCCCGTAGGCGGCAAGGAAGAAGTGAAAGCGGATATACGGCTGGTAGCCGCCACGAATGAGGATTTGAAGAGGGCGATAACGGAAGGCAGGTTCAGAGAAGACTTGTTTCATCGTCTGAATGAATTTCCGCTGTATGTGCCGCTGTTGGCAGAGTGTCCCGAAGATATTATCCCACTGGCAGAGTTCATGCTCGACATCGCCAACCGGGAATTGGGAAAAGACGTGAAAGGCTTTGACCGAGAGACACAGAAACGGCTGAAAGCATACCCGTGGCCGGGAAACATACGGGAACTGAAAGGGGCGGTGAAACGTGCCACCCTGCTGGCGAAAGATGACTGGATTACTTCTGAAGACGTGGATTTACCGGACAAGCCCAAACAGGCGGATGGCTATGCGCTGAACGATGAAAGAACGGAACGGACAACTATTCTGAAAGCATTGGAAACAACCGGCAACGACAGGAAAGCCGCTGCCAAGCTGTTGGGTATCAGCCGGAGCACGCTTTATCTGAAATTGAAGAAGTACCGTCTGGATTAGAATGTGTCCAAAATTCGGACGCATAATGTCCAATACACAATGTTTTCCTGCACACATCGTTTTGATAGATTTATATATGGTTTATTATCAACGTTTTACAGGTTTATTCTTTCAGGCATAGCACTTGTCTTTGCTTTGGCAGGATGATTTACAGTGAAGTATTGAATTGTAGAACCTAAAAGTGCGATACGATGAAAACATTGATAGAAACTTCTCTTTTCAATTTGTTTGCCTCTTATATTAACGGCTCCGAACTTGTGGCGGGTGAACTGCCTGCCGCCTATGACCACTTTGTGACCTGTCTTGCGGAACTTTCGCAGGATGAGGACCTGACGGGACAACTACGCCGGCTGAACTACACGAAAATAGAACTGGCTTTCATGCAACAGACTTCTAACGGAGTGCCGGAAGAGCACCGACACATTTTGTATGACGTATTCATCGGTAAAACACTGGCATTGCTGGATGCGGAGGCGGAGATGGTTAAAGAGATGCTCCGCCACGGCGGCACGCCTGCCGGATTTAAAACGGAAACGGTAAGTAGAAACGGAAAGAAACCTGCCATTACGCTGACATGGAACGGTACGGACAATGACCTGATTGAACTGGTAGCCGCACTGATGGCTGCCGGAGCCGTGGACTCTGCGGAAGGACGGAAGCTGACGGTGATAGACATAATCCGGGTGTTTGAGGAAGTGTTTCATCTGAAAATCAATGCGCTGTACACCAAGCGTGGCAAGGTGTTCGATCGCTGTACGGACACCACTCCATTCATCGACTCCCTGCGCAAGAGCTATAACCGGATGCTGGATGAGCGTCTGGCGTAAAGGCTGCACGCCAACAACCGCCAACGGGCGACTTGCATGTATGCGGTATTGCGGATTGGCGGGTGAATGGTTTTCTTTGCTGCCGGTTATTCACCTCTAAAAATACAAGGCTATGTCAATCCTGAATGATATTTTGAACCGTATTGTCGGGAAGCCGGACAAACGGAAAGTGGCGGTGCAGGAAGCTGCCGGAACGGAAAACCGGGTGTATGCCGTAGCAACGGAAGAGGGCGTGATGCTGTTCTCGGACACTCCGAAAGGAATGAAGGCACGCAACAGTTATCTGCAACATCTGGCCGACGGCTTCTTCAACGTGACCAAAGTACCCGAAACACTGCGGATATACGAGTTGGATCTGCCAACCAAACGGGTGGCGGAACTGGCAGACAACTGCATCGAAAAGCTGTCCAAAGCGGATTTGCGGAGCACGGACGGGCAGTTGAGGAAATCGGTGGTGAGCTTCACTCCCGACAAGTTTGCGGACAGAAGCGTACTGGACGGCGGCGTGTGCAAGGAAAAGTTCGACCTGCGGCCCGACTTCCATAACTTCGACCGTCTGACAAAGGAGTTCGGGCTGGGCATCTCGCCCCGAAACTATGATGTGGCGGCGTTGCTGTATATTTCGGAAAACGGGTATGCCGGACTTGTTGCGGCAGACAAGGTGCATCCTTTCAGCTATGAATATGAGTTCAAGGAACTGGCGGAGAAGCTGGGAGACAGCATGAAGGCACGGATGAACGCACCTCTGTCGGCACACGACTTCGGCTATGCGTCCTTACAGAAAGAGGCAAAGGAGATGGCGGCGGATTTGCTGCAATCAGAGTTCCATATCACGGATGGGGAGTTCAGGTTGGGCGCACGGATAAACCGGACTGAAAGGGTGGAAACGTTACATTCTGTGCTGCATCCACATTCGGAAGAGGAAAAGACAGGCAAGTCACCGGAGACATACCGCAAACAGGAAGCTCCGAAACAAAAAACGTCTGACAGACAGCGGCAGGCGAAACACGTTGCCTCCATTACTCCACAAAATAAGGAGAAAAAACAATTAATCTTATAGAATTTATGGAAGAAAAGAAAATGCAAGCGGTGGAAAGCGGCAGTCTGTATATGACGTTGGACGCTTTCTACAAACCCGTGTATCTTAGTATGCGCGGACAGGGAAAAGAGGGATTCTCCCGCTTTATCAGCAACAACGTGAGATTTCACACGACAGGACGGGAATTTATTCCCGATCACTGAATGTTCCGTTTCGATTTTAAGGATAAGGGCATGATTCCTCCGATACTTGGTACAGACAACGCCGATTATCTGGAACGGCTTTGTCCGGTACTGGAACGGGAAAAGATACATCCGTCGGGGGTGGTGAGATTGCGGGATGCGGCGTTCTGCGAGGAAAGGGGCATCGAGCAGCTTTCATCACTGGCGGAGCATACGGCCTTACTGGAAAATGAGGATTACAAACGTCTGGGACATCGTTTCGGGATGGACGGGGACGTGATACGGAACGGGCTGGCGGCTTTTCCTACCTGTATGGCCGTGGAATACGGACGAAAAGTATTGCTGTTCGACAAGACGGACGGCGGGGACCGGATGCTGGATGCGTTTCTGCGGGAAGTGACAGAATGCTTTTTTGATAAAAAGCGGAAACCGGAGAGTTTGAGGTTTTATGAAGTAGCTCCGCTGAATGCCGCATACCGGGCAAAAATCGGGGACGGACAGGCGGCTTCTGCGGATATGGTGAGATATGGGATTTGTGTGGCACATTGCGATATGGCACCTACGCTGCGGAACTTCAACAGACTGAGAAACCTGCAACGGGAACATGTGCCTCTGACAAAGGAACAGGAACGGATTGTTTCGTCACTGGTGGCACGACCGGATAATGTGCGGTTTCCGAATGTGGAAATGAAGGTGCGAATACCGTTCAAGAAGAAGGGACAGAGTATAAACATTTAATTTTGAGGATGGATGGAAAAGGAAAATACAGACGGCGGCAGCGTGTATATCACGGTGGACAGGCATTTCAACCCGGTGCATATCAGCATGAAGGGCACGGGGGAAGAGGGCTATCAGGAGTTCGTGCAGGAAGATGTGGAAAAGGCATTGAAAGGGGCGGAAATACCGACTATGGGCATGATGTATTATAATGTGCCTGACATGCGGATTGTGCCGCCCTTGCAGGACGGGGACAATGGGGATTATCTGAAAAGGCTGGAAAAGGCGATGGACGAGCATGGGATAGAGTTGCAGAGATACCAGCGGTTGTCGGAAGTGGTGTATTGTCTGTGAAATGAAACAGACCCGTTTTCGAGGGATGAGACTTATACTCGCCGGCTCACGCCGGAGATATGGCAGGAAATAAAGGCATCGCCCGTAGCGGTAACGGATATGCTGGATGATTTGAAGCACGGGAATACATATTATACGGGGGTGGAAACGGACAAAGGGGTGCTGCTTTTCAGCGAAGACATAAGAGGAGAAATGCAATACAGTGACTATATGTATAAATACATAGAAAACGACTTCTTTGATCCGGAATTTACCGTGAAATCTCTGGCTGTGCATAAACTGAGGGGATGGCCTTCGCTAATGGAAAATAAGGTGAACCGCTACGGTGAACCGGAAAATACGGAAGCTATGTGGCAGCAGGCGTTTCAAGACAAGTCAGTGCTGAAAAATGCAATAGAGAGTGAAACTTATCATCTCGCGCCCACATGGGAGAATTACTACAAGCTGACTGACGTGAAAAAAGGATTGGGACTGACGCGGGGGGCGGATAATTATGACCGGATGGTTCTGCTTTATATTAAAGAACGGGGGTATCCGATGGATGGAGTGATTGATGAATACCCGGACAGCTTCAGCTTTCATAAACAGTTCGAGAAAATTGCAGGCAAACTGACGGGCCGGGACAGATGGGATGTGTACGACGAGATGCAGGAAAAGGCGAAGAGGCTGGCGGAAAGGTTGCTGAAAGAGAACTTTCCGGCCATGCGGCAGAAAGGAACTGCGGTACCGGAGAGGAAGGCGGAGAAGGAAACGCCAATACCTAAAAAGAGTAAAGGCAGGAAGATATAAGTGAATGGATGAAAGGCCCGTTGCTGCTCGGATGCAGGGACGGGCCTTTGTGCCGTTATTCTTCATCTTCTGTCTCTTCTACCGGAAGGAAATCGTATTCATCTTCGGGCGGCAGGGTTTTGGCAAGGAAGATGCCGGTGACGGAAAGGGCACCGCAGGCAAGGAGACGGCGGGAGACCTGGGACAGTCCGGCACCGGTGGTCAGAAGATCATCGAACAGCAGGATGTGGCGGCCACGGATGGCGGTTGCGTCGAAATGGAGATTGGCGGTCTTGTCCTTGTCCTGACGGCCTTTGTACTCTTCACGGTCATGGGTGATGGTGATGGCATCGTAGCCGTTGGTGATACGGAGCAGGCGGCTGGCAGTCGTGCAGAAATCCTTGAAGCGGTGTTCGTGGCGCTACCGGGTGGATGCGGGTATTACCATGAGGGAAAGGGCATCACGGTGCTTCATCAGGCGGGGGGTGCGGAAAACTGCCAGCGCGACAAGATAGGCCGTGAAGCCGGATGCCTCACCGCTCTTGAATTTGGAGACAAGGTTATAGACCCGCTTTTCATAGTCGCCGGCTTCATGGTCGGGGGCCTGACGGGAGAAAGGGAAATAGTCGTGCAGAAAGTAACTGCGGCCGCTGAACGTGCGTATGGGCGGATGGAAGCCGATGGCCAACGGGTAGAAATGGTCGGGAATATCGCCTATCCCGTAGTCGTGCTGATTGGCAAACTGGAACAGGAAGTTTTCGGCCCACCAGCGTGTCTTTGTCTGGTGGGCTTCAAGTTCCACACCGGGCAGGTTATGGAAGCCGCAACCGGTCTGGGTACGGTCGGCATCGGTGTCACAGCCGATAATATACCAGTTCAACGCATCGGCAACGGAGGCTATCTCTATGGGATAGGTGCAGCGGAAAAAGAATAGTCCGTCTGAAAACAACCGGAGGATAAACTCACTGCCGGGGCATGGGCCGGTGAAACTGCGCAGCTTTGCCATTTCACGGTGGACTTTGGGGCGGTTGTCATCCGTGCAGCCTCGGGTGATAGTGATGTTAAGTCGCATAGGCTCTGAAGGTTTGGTTTGTATAAATATAGTAGGAACGGGCGGTAGGACAATGGTTCGGGGGATTATTTTAACATTTTGTATGTTTAGGGGAGACAATGCACGCCAACGGGTGACTCCGCTTCCCCGCACTTGGAAAGGACGGAAGATGTGCTTTACTTTGCCGCATATTCAGAAACTTAAAAATGATTTTAGTATGGAACTGACGATTATTGAAACAAGCGCGTATCAGGAACTGAGAAGGCTGGTCAGTACGCTGGCCGTGCAAATGGATGACCTACAGAAAAAGATTGCTCCGCCTGCACCGGACAAATGAATGGATGCACAGGACGTGTGCCTGGCTCTGGGCATATCGAAACGGTGCCTGCAAAACTACCGGGATAACGGACTTGTGCCTTACTCGAACATAGGGGGGAAATTCTTTTACCGGGAAACGGACATTCAGGAGATATTGGAAAGCGGATTAATCAGAAGGGAATAAGAGTATGGCAAAGATTATCACAAGGGATTCGGAAGAGTTCAAGGAACTGACCGGATGGATCAGGAGAGCGGGCAAAGCGGTGGAAGAGGCAACGGCACGGATGCGTCCGACAATCGCAGATGAGCATTATATGACCGGGGATGATGTGTGTGCCATGCTGCACATTTCAAGGCGGACACTGCAAACGCTGAGGGATGAGAAGAGGGTGCCCTATACCACTATCGGGGGGAAACTGCTTTATCCCGAAAGCGGACTGTATGAAGTGCTGAAAAAGAATTACAGGGATTTCAGGCGGTTCAGGAAATAAAGAGAGAGAAGAAGCGTCCTCCGGGCTATGGCTTGGGGGACGCTTCTTTTTGTTGTCATGCTACATGGCGAGCTTGAAGACATGGCCGATTCTCTCACACAGTTTATCAGTATCTTCGCCGACTTTCGGGTTGATAAGTTCGGCATATATCTGCGTGGAAAGAATGGAATTATGACCCAAAACCTTTTGCAGGGTTTCAAGCGGCATCCCTTTGAGAATGGCCAGAACGGCAAATGTGTGGCGTCCGATATGCGGGGTGACTTCGACCTTACAACCGCATTTCTTACCGATATACTTGAGGCTGCCCAGCATTGCCTGATATTCCCCCACGGGGAAAACACAGTCGGGAGAGGTTTTCCTTTCATTCAATCCTCTGTACTTTTCAATAAGTTCGATGGCGATGGGGAGTAGTTTTACCACATAGGCGACACCGGTCTTTATACGGTTACCCATAAGCCATGTGCCGCCATCGGAGTCGGTGTGGATATTCATATAGGTGATAGCTTTCAGGTCTGCGTAAGCAAGCCCGGTGAAGCACATGAAAAGGAACATATCCCGATTGGCCCGCTGGCGTTTATGGTTCAGTTCTGTATGGATCATCTTTTGCAACTCGTCTTCGGAAAGGAAGGAGCGTTTTTTGTATTCGGGCACACATTCGAAGGATACAAACGGATGGACTCTTATCCAGCCTCTTTCCTGTGCGATGTATAACAACCATTTCAGGGTGTTGACACGGTTGAAGGCTGTGGCGTTGGCATTTCCTGCCGTTCCGAGCATCCATGTATAGTAGTCTTCAATGAACGGCTTTTCAAGTTCATCAATAGCTATATCTTCGATGTTCTTTTTGGTTTTCATGAAAAGCAAAAGACTTTTGTAGTCGGCAACCAGTCCGCGGTAGGTGCTTTCCGCTTTTCCTTTACCTATCTTTTCCTTATATGATTCAAGCTGTTCTTTGAAAAGTGCCATAAGCGTGTGGCAATCTTCACCGAAACCGACGTAACGGTTATAGACTTTCTTGGCCGTGACAAAACTGTCATGGTCGCAAATATACTGATAGTGCTTGGTAATTTGCGCCTTGATATTATCAAGTTCCTGATTGAGTGTACGGGCTTCTTCGGATTTACCTTTTGCCCGGTTGGCTTTGACGTCCCACAAAGCGAGGGACACTTCTTTCTTGCAACTGAAACCTGCCTGGGTTCCATTGATGGTGATACGGCCCATAATCGGTGCCTTACCATTCTTTACTGACTGGTTCTTTGTGTAAAATAACACTTTGAATGTACTTCTCATAACTCAACTTTTTTTAGTTACAAATTTAATTACTGTTGAGCTATTTGATGTTATGCAAAAGTGTGCAAAAGGTTGAAATACAAGCCATTGATTTGCTTTTGGCAGCGATTTGGGGCGAGTTACGATTTGGTAACGTAACTCCCGCCCAAATGTGCTTTTATTTGCTTCCTTTTCCGACTTTGCTAAAAAAGATGTTTTATAACTATTTGATTTTTAGCATGATTGCGTTATCTTTGTGCATCTTTTAAAAATACTTTGTTTCAACCTTTGAAACTCTTGGTTTCCTTTATTGAAACTGTCGGTTTCAACCTTTGAAACTCCCGGTTTACTATATTGAAACTGAGAGTTCCAAACGTCGGAACTAACGGAATTGTTTGTCAAAACAAAATGCTTGGCATATAGCTGCTTCGGAAAGGCCGTTTGAACCCGGATGGCATATAATAGGAACGCGCGCGAGGTCTAAGGTCATCCCTTTATGTTAAATATTACAATTTACGAAGATTAGGACAGAAAAACCCCTTGTATTGCAATGTTGATATTGCAAAATTGTGTACTTTTGCGGCGTGAATGACACGTACTACTGATTTTTTACACAATTAAAATATCATGCAAAGATTAATTAATGGAATTCTGGAACGTGCGAAAGCCGATCGCCAACGCATTGTTCTTCCCGAAGGTACTGAAGAACGTACCTTGAAAGCAGCCAACCAGATCTTGACAGATGGTGTTGCTGACTTGATTCTTCTGGGTAATCCGGAAGAGATTCGCGCCTGTGCCCAAGAGTGGGGGCTCGGCAATATAGAAAAAGCAACTATTATCGACCCGGAGAATCATCCGAAGAAAGAAGAGTATGCACAGTTGTTGTTTGAGCTGCGCAAGAGTAAAGGCATGACCATTGAAGAAGCTCGCAAGCTGGTGGTCAACCCGCTCTACCTGGGCTGCCTGATTATTAAGAACGGCGATGCCGACGGTCAGTTGGCAGGTGCCCGCAACACTACGGGCGATGTACTTCGCCCGGCTTTGCAGATAATTAAGACCACTCCCGGTATTACGTGTGTTTCCGGTGCCATGCTGTTGCTGACGCATGCTCCCGAGTATGGCAAGAACGGTATCCTGGTGATGGGTGACGTAGCCGTGACTCCCGTGCCCGATGCTTCGCAACTGGCTCAGATAGCTGTCTGCACGGCACGTACCGCAAAGGCGATTGTAGGCGTAGAGCCTAAAGTGGCCTTGCTCAGCTTCTCAACGAAAGGTTCTGCCAAGCACGAAGTGGTAGACAAAGTGGTAGAAGCCTTGAAGATTGCCAAAGAGATGGATCCGGATCTGGCGATAGACGGCGAACTGCAAGCCGATGCCGCCCTGGTGCCCGAGGTAGCTGCTAACAAAGCTCCCGGTTCCAAGATTGCCGGCAGTGCTAACGTACTGATTGTGCCGAGCCTCGAAGTAGGAAACATTTCATATAAACTGGTGCAACGCCTGGGACATGCCGATGCGGTAGGCCCCATCCTGCAAGGTATTGCCCGTCCGGTGAACGACCTTTCACGCGGTTGCTCCATCGAAGATGTTTATCGCATGATTGCTATTACTGCCAATCAGGCTATCGCGGCTAAAAAGCATTCTTAACAACTTATAAATCTAAAGACAAAATGAAAGTATTAGTATTGAATTGCGGTAGCTCGTCCATCAAATACAAGCTGTTTGATATGGATAAGAAGGAAGTTATCGCGCAGGGCGGCATTGAAAAAATCGGCCTGGAAGGTTCGTTCCTGAAGTTTACATTGCCTAACGGGGAGAAGAAAATCCTGGAAAAAGACATTCCCGAACATACCGTAGGTGTGGAGTTCATCCTGGAAACATTGGTAAGCCCGGAATACGGCGCCATCAAGTCACTGGACGAGATTAACGCCGTAGGTCACCGCATGGTGCACGGCGGAGAGAAGTTCAGCAAGTCGGTATTGCTGACACAGGAAGTGCTCGATGCCTTCACAGCTTGCAACGACCTTGCTCCGCTCCACAACCCTGCCAACCTGAAAGGTGTGAACGCCATCGCCGCCATCTTGCCCAATGTGCCGCAAGTAGGCGTGTTCGATACCGCTTTCCATCAGACGATGCCGGAGTATGCTTACCTATATGCCATTCCTTACGAACTCTATAAGAAGTACGGCATCCGCCGCTATGGTTTCCACGGAACATCCCACCGCTATGTTTCGCAGCGCGTGTGCGAATTCTTGGGCGTGAAGCCCGAAGGCTTGAAAGTGATTACCTGCCACATCGGTAACGGTGCATCCATTGCTGCCGTGAAAGATGGCAAGTGTGTGGATACCACGATGGGACTTACCCCGCTGGAAGGCTTGATGATGGGTACCCGTTGCGGTGACATCGACGCAGGCGCGGTGACCTTCATCATGGATAAGGAAGGACTCGACACGGCAGGCGTTTCCGACTTGCTGAACAAGAAGTCCGGTGTTGCCGGTCTGAGAAACGGTGCCAGCGACATGCGCGACCTCGAAGCGGCTGTTGCTGCCGGAGACAAGGAAGCCATCATGGTGGATAAGATGTATAACTACCGCATCAAGAAGTATGTCGGTGCATACGCTGCCGCTATGGGCGGAGTAGATGTGATCGTGTTCACCGGTGGTGTGGGCGAGAACCAGTACACTTGCCGTGCTGCCGTTTGCGAAGGACTTGAGTTCCTCGGCGTGAAGATGGATCTTGAAAAGAACGCAGTGAAAGGTCAGGAGATAGTTGTGTCCGCTCCTGATTCAAAGGTGAAAGTCGTAGTGATTCCTACCGACGAAGAACTGATGATTGCTTCGGACACTATGACAATTCTGAACGATAAATAGTCGGAAGTATCTTTTCGACGGGTTGAAAAGAAGAAGCCGGGACAGGAAAGCTGTTTCCCGGCTTCTCTTTTTTAACGGAATCTTCATGTCCGAATGGTTTAAAATCCTTATCTTTGTTACGTTTTAAGAAACGGTGACGACTTTTTGAACAACTTTAAATAAATAGCAAGTCTTATGAAACGATTAATGTATGTATTGCTCTTCGTGCTGCTGACCGGTGCTGCGTATGCCCAGCAGGCAAAGTATGTGTTCTATTTCATCGGCGATGGAATGGGTGTGAACCAAGTGAACGGTACGGAGATGTACCTGGCGGAACAAGAAGGACGTATCGGAGTAAAACCTCTGTTGTTTACCACCTTCCCGGTTGCCAGTTTTGCCACCACTTTTTCTGCAACCAATTCAGTGACGGACTCTTCTGCTGCCGGGACAGCCCTCTCCACCGGTGCAAAGACTTACAACGGCGCCATCGGCATGGACGATAATAAGGAAGTGCTTCAAACCGTTGCCGAGAAAGCCAAGAAAGCCGGAAAGAAAGTGGGTGTGACGACCAGCGTAAGCGTAGACCACGCTACCCCCGCCGCTTTCTATGCCCATCAGCCCAACCGCAATATGTACTATGAGATAGCCCTCGACCTGCCGAAAGCAAACTTCGACTTCTATGCCGGCGGCGGTTTTCTGAAACCCACCACGACTTATGACAAGAAGGAAGCTCCGAGCATCTTCCCCATCATCGAAGAAGCCGGATATACCATTGCCAGAGGTTTGGACGAATATAACGCCAAGGCAGCCGATGCACAGAAGATGGTGCTTATCCAGAAGGAAGGCGCCGATCCTTCCTGTCTGCCGTATGCCATCGACCATAAAGACGGTGACCTGACTTTGGCGGAGATTACGGAAAGCGCCATCTCCTTCCTGACCAAAGGGAGCAACAAGGGTTTCTTCCTGATGGTGGAAGGCGGAAAGATTGACTGGGCTTGCCACGGCAACGACCCTGCTACGGTGTTCGAGGAAGTGATCGATATGGACAATGCCGTGAAAGTGGCTTATGAATTCTATAAGAAGCATCCGAAGGAAACGCTGATTGTGATTACAGCCGACCACGAAACAGGTGGCTTGGGCTTGGGAACTTCCAAGTACGAGTTGTATCTGAAGTCTTTGGCAAATCAGAAGCAATCTCAGGAACTGCTTTCCAAAGCAATTACCGACTTGCGCAAGGAAAAGGAGAATAAAGTTTCTTGGGAAGAGGTGAAAGCACTGCTTGCCGACAGAATGGGATTCTGGAAAACATTGCCTTTGACTTGGGAACAGGAGAAGATGCTTCGTGACGAATACGAGGATTCTTTTGTAAAGAACCACGTTGTCTTTGAAGAAAGCCTTTATGCCAAGACCGAGCCGCTGGCTGCCGTTGCCCGCAAGGTGATGAGCCAGATCGCAATGGTAGGCTGGACAAGTCCTAACCATACGGCAGGCTATGTTCCGGTATTTGCAATAGGTGCAGGTTCCAAGCTGTTCGTAGGTAAGATGGACAATACGGAAATTCCGAAGCGCATCGCAAAGGCTGCGGGATATAAATAATCCTTTATACTTAAAGAAGAGAGGCTGAATCAACACTTTTGATTCAGCCTCTCTTCTTTTGGTGGTAATATGCCTTATTCCAAATCTTCTTTGACTATCCGGTCTATCTCTTCGGAAAGCTTCTTCCGTTCTTCTTCGGATTTCACCTTCTTGTCTTTATACCCGAGGTCTGTCCGTTCGGAAACCTCTTCGCCCCACTCTTCAAATTTGTCTATTGCCGGGCGTCCGTGAGGATCTATATTCTCTTCGGCAATGGAGTCATTTCTGTAAATCATATCATCCATAACACTTTTGTTTTAATGGTTTCTTATGATAAACCCCGATTGCCGAGAAAAGTTTCAAAGACACACGTCTCTTTTGAGAATCATTCGAGAGAATAAACGTTTTATAACGCCGGGAGCAGGTACTTCCAGATTAAGTCAAGCTCTGCCTGCATATCCCCGATATGCGCAGTGACGGCGATAACGGCATCTTTATCAGGCAGCACCAGGATATATTGCCCGTTGGCACCGTCGGCACGATAGCCGTTGTGACGGCAGCGCCACATCTGGTAGCCGTAGCCTTGCAGCCAGTCGCTGGTCTTGGCACTCATCTTCTCCGCCTTTACCTGTTCCGGCTTCTTGCCTGCGGGCAATGACGGCACTTGATAGGCGGATGCTTCCTTTACCCATTCCTCGGGCAGTATCTGCCGGCCGTTCCATTTCCCTTTTTGCAGGAATAGTTGTCCCACTTTGGCAAGGTCTTCCGTCTTGAGGTACAGCCCCCAACCGCCGGTGTTGATGCCTTGCGGACTCTCTTCCCACCGGGGCTTGTCGATGCCGAGCGGCTGGAAGAATCGTGGATAAAGGTAATCTACTATTTTTTCGCCCGTCAGCTTCTGCACGATGGCAGAGAGCATATAGGTTCCTACGCTATTGTAAACGTAGTACGTGCCGGGCTTGTGCTCCACCGGGAAGGCGAGGAAGTCCTGCACCCAGTCGTTGCCGGTTTTCCGGTTGATGCTACCCGTTGGGTCTACGTCGTGTCCGCAGTTCATGGTCAGCAGGTCGCGTACGGTCATGGCTGCCAGGTTCTCGCTGACGGTGGCGGGGAGTTTGTCGGGGAAGAAGGAGATGACTTTGTCGGTCAGTTTCAGTCTGCCTTCAGCGATGGCAAGCCCCACGGCTGTGGCGGTGAATGTCTTGCTGACCGAGTTCAGGATGTGCGGTTCGTTTTCTTTGCCCTGGCTCATCCACTCGGCAGCTACTACGTTGCCGTGCTGCACTATCATGATGCTGTGCAGGTCTTGTTGGGCTTCTTTTACTGCATCGAGGTACTTCACCATTGCGTTCTCCAGCTTCTTTGGGGCGGCGGCGCGTGGCAGGTGTGCATCCTGTGTAGGGGCAGGTTGTCCCCATGCCGGGAGTATGGCTGCTATAAGCAGGCATACGGCAATCATGTTTTTCAGTTTTAATGTTTTCATAGAGATATATTTGTGGGTTATAATTTGGTTTCTCCTTCGATGAACTCTTCCAGGAAGAGGTTCTCGCCGTCGAATACGGCGTATGAGAAGTAGTTTATCCAGTCTCCCAGTATCAGCACGCGGGCGGTAGCGCTCAGCATCAAGTCCAGTTCGATGTGGCGGTGGCCGTAGAGGAAGTAGTTGATGTTGGGATGGCTTTTCAGGTATTCTTTGGTGTAGAGTACGAGGTATTCTTTATCTTCTCCCAGGTATTCGGGCTCTTTGCCGTTAATGCGTTTCATGCGGCTGTGCTTCGCCCAGGTCAGTCCCAGGTCGATGCTCCAGCGGGGATGGATGGAAGAAAAGAGCGTCTGTAGGGTGGGGCTGTGGAACATGGAGCGCAGGAAGCGGTACTTCTTGTCGGGGTCGCCCAGTCCGTCGCCGTGGGCAAGGTAGAACTCTTTCCCGTAGATTTCGGTGGTGAGTGGTTCGCGGTGGATGATGACGCCGCATTCGGTCGTCAGGTAGTCGCCGCACCACAAGTCGTGGTTGCCGGTGAAGAAGTGCACTTCCACGCCCAGGTCGGTTAGTTCGGACAGTTTCCCCAGGAAGCGGGTATAGCCTTTGGGCACTACGGTGCGGAACTCGTACCAGAAGTCGAAAATGTCTCCCAGCAAGTACACGGCAGCCGCTTTATGCTTGATGCTGTCCAGAAAGTTCACCAGCCTGCGCTCCTGGGTGCGGCTATGCTCTATGGCGCGGGAGCCAAGATGTGCGTCGGATAAGAAATATACGTTCTTCATCTCTCTATCAACTATCAGTTATCAACTATTCTTAGAGGAATCCCAGTTCCAGTTTTGCTTCTTCGCTCATCATGTCCTTGTCCCATTCGGGTTCAAATACCAGGTTGATGGTGGCGGAAGTGATGCCGTCAATGGATTCTACCCGCTGGCGCACGTCTTCCATGATGAAGTCTGCCGCCGGGCAGTTGGGAGCGGTCAGTGTCATGTCGATAACTACTTCGCCGTTGTCGGCAACATCTATCTTGTATATCAGTCCCAAGTCATAAACGTTGACCGGAATTTCCGGGTCGAATACCGTCTTGAGCATGGCTACTATTTTCTCTTCTATTTCAAATTTGGTCATAATCGTAAGGATATATTATAGGTTTTACGGAAACAAAGCTAAAGAATTTAATCGAGACTACAAAGAATCAAGATAGGATTAGTGCCTTTTGTTGCACTATGTTATCTATCAATGCCTTGCATTTACCGACTTTTGTGCTACGGGGAAGTTATAGCAATCCTTCGTCGCTGAAGCTGTAATACTTCCCGTCGCTGATGATAACGTGGTCGGTCAGCCGGATGTTCATGGTTTGGGCGGCTTTGTTCACCTGTTCCGTCAGTCGGCGGTCTTCCATGCTTGGACGTGGACTGCCGGAAGGATGGTTGTGGATGAGGGCTATCTGTGTGGCGCGTTGCAGCAGGGCTTCGCGCAGGATGCTGCGCACGTCGACAACGGTCCGGTCGATACCGCCCCGGCTGATGCGTACTTTGTCGATGACGCGGGCGGACTGGTTCATCAGCAGTAGCCAGAATTCTTCTTGTGCCAGGTCGCAGAGCAGGGGGTGGAGCAGGTTGTAGATGTCCCCGGAAGAACGGATGACGGCGCGTTCGGGGCGCTCTTGCAGGCTGCGGCGCTTGCCCAGTTCCAGGGCTGCCATGATGGTGATGCTCTTGGCGGGGCCGAGGCCTTTGAAACGGGAGAAGTCGCGGACTTCCCATTTGGCGAGTTGGTTCAGGTCGTTGCCGGCGGCGGCGAGTACCCGTTGCATCAGGGTTACGGCGCTTTCTTCGGTATTGCCCGAACCGATGAGGATGGCAAGCAGTTCGGCATCGCTCAGGGCTTCGGCGCCTTTCTGCATCATCTTCTCCCGCGGGCGGTCTTCTTCCGCCCACTGGTTGATTGTCAGTTTGTCCATTATTTGTAGAAGTTCTTTTTAAAGGTCTCGAACTCGTCCTTGCCCAGGATGCAGCGCTTCCACCAGGCACGCCAGAAGCCTGTCCCGTATCCGATGAGCTGGATGAATGAGGCGGCGATGGAGTAGATGCCGATGCGCAGGCTGTGGTTTTGGATGGAAGAGTCGGCGCATACCAGCAGGGCATAGAGCAGGATAGGTGTCAGGCTGTACAGGCAGAAAGGTGTTCCCAGTAGCAGTATCACCACTCCCAGGGTGAAGGCAGCCGGTAGCAGATGAACGATTTTCAATGATTCCGGGTACTTCTTATATAGGTTGATTCGTGCGATGCCCGAGTTGTGGACCTGCTTGAAGAATTTCCGCAGATCTGTCCGCCGCTTGTGATATACCCAGGCACCGGGGAATAGCCGGCAGGTATATCCGCCCTTGAAGATGCGGATGCTGAAGTCTATATCTTCTCCGAAGCGCATCTTCGAGAATCCGCCCAGCGCTTGATAGACTTCGCGTCGCACTCCCATATTGAAACTCCGCGGGTAGAACTTGTCCATCTTCTTCTTTCCCCCCCGGATGCCGCCGGTGGTGAAGAAGGAAGTCATGGAGTAGTTGATAGCCTTCTGTACATCCGTGAATGATTCGTGTGCACGGTCGGGGCCGCCGAAGGCGTCGGCTGGCTCTTTTTGCAACTCTTCCTCTACGGCGGAGAAGTATCCGTCCGGCAAGATGCAGTCGGAATCCAATATAATAAGGTATTCCCCCCGGCTTCGTTCCGCCCCGTAGTTGCGTGTCTGTCCGGGACCGGAGTTCGGCTTATTATAATAATGTATATCCAGTTGTCCCTGATATTTCTCCACCACCTCTTTGCAAGGGATGGAAGAACCGTCTTCCACAACTACCACTTCAAAGTCTTTGAAACTTTGTTGCGTCAGGCTTTGCAGCAATTCGTCCACTTCGTCGGGACGGTTGTATACGGGGATGATGACGGAGTATCGCATGGTGTCGGTCTTTTAATAATTTCCACTTACAAAGATACGTACTTATTTCTCGATAATGCCTTTGTTATATGCAAAAAAACACCCGGACGCTTCGTGTTGAAACGTCCGGGTGACTTTATATCTGTTCGGGGCGGGTGCTTATGCTTTCACACGACCTACATAAGAACCGTCGCGAGTATCGATTTCGATGGTTTCGCCTTCGTTGATGAACAAAGGAACGCGTACTGTTGCGCCAGACTCTACGGTAGCAGGCTTCAGGGTGTTGGTTGCAGTATCGCCCTTCATTCCCGGTTCGGTATAAGTAACCTTCATCTGAACTTTGATAGGCATATCTGCATAAAGTACGGTTTCGGTCGATGCATCGGATACTACTTCGAGCACAGCTCCTTCCAGCAGGAAGTCAACACCGTTGATTAGGTCGTGGGCGATGGGGTGCTGGTCGAAAGTTTCCTGGTTCATGAAGATGTAATCATCACCTTCTTTGTATAAGAACTGGTAGGGACGACGCTCAACGCGTACATCTTCCAGCTTCTCACCGATGTTGAAACGACGTTCGAGCACATAACCGCTTACTACGTCTTTCAGTTTGGTACGCATAAAAGTGTTACCTTTTCCCGGCTTTACATGCAGGAATTCTACACAGAAATACAGCTTGCCGTCCATGCGGATGCAAGTTCCGATTTTAATGTCTTGGGCATTAATCATACTTATTGTCTTTATTATTATTATATTAGAAATTACTCCTTTAGTGCAGGTTTGCGGGTGCAAAAGTAATGGAAATAGGTAGAAAACGCAAAAAGTTTTGAGAGAAAATGAGTTATCTCTTGGTTTATTTGAAAAAAGTCCCTATTTTTGCAGCCCGAATTCGTGAGAATAAGAATAATAACATAAAACAAAGATACAGTAATGAAAAGAACATTTCAACCCTCTAACAGAAAGAGAAAGAACAAACACGGTTTCCGTGAGAGAATGGCAAGTGCTAACGGTCGCAGAGTATTGGCAGCACGTCGTGCTAAAGGCAGAAAGAAACTGACTGTTTCTGACGAATACAACGGAGTAAAGGCATAAGCCGGTTCCTTGTACCAAGAAATAAGAAAGCCGCAAAAGACTGAAAATTGTCTTTTGCGGCTTTTCTTGTTACTATATCGGTTTGGTTTACTTTTCTTCTTTCCGGGACATTAGTCTGCATCCAGTTTTTGTTTCAATAATTCCTTCAATGGTTCGTAGATGTCGCTGTAACCGCGATAAAGCGTTTTCCCTTCGGGTGAGATAACCATCAGTATCGGTACGCCGGCAAAGTAATATTCGTCTTTGATGAATTCATTGCCGGGTGTAGTGGTGTAGACTGTAGTCCAGGGCTGATCGAACAGAGGGGCGGTGTCTTCATTTCTGAATTTATCAGGTAACGGCCCGTCAGTAAATCCCAAAACCTCGAACCCTTTGTCGTGGTAAGTATTGTACAGTTCCAGCAGACGTGGATGTACCCAAATGGTGCCGGGACAGAGTCCCCAGTGATAAATCAGAAGATACTTGCCGCGATAATCACTAAGGGATACCCGGCTGCTGTCTATGGCGGTGACGGTGAAGGCGGTGGGGGTGTTGCCGGGTTCTATGTTGGCTTTCACTCTTAGCATTTGTTCCAGGATTTTGCCGGTGGTAGAAGCTTGTATCTCCGGGCTGAAATGCTCGAACCTCTCTTTGAAATCCGGATAGGATATATCGGATAGTCTTTCTAAATATATCATGGCGGCATATTCACTGTCGTCTATGGACTCGGCAATGCGCTTTTCTTCTTGCCTCAACTCCGTAGTCCTGTAGGTGTTAAAGGCTTCAACATAATATTGTGCGGAGTCAGGATTAGCTTCCAGTGTATTCAGCATCTTTCGAAAGTAGATTGCTTTGCGATAGAGAATGTTGCGAGCGGTATATGTACTGTCTTCCAGGTAGAATAATCTTTGCAGGCGCGGGTCATCGTACATTCCGCCTTTAGGATGTATGGTGTTGAAGTGTTCGATATCTCCTTTTATATATAACTTGTCACCGGGATGGGCAAAGATGGCTATACCCCGCTTGCATGTAGGCAGTGGTTCTCCTTGTACGGGTGCGTGGTGTGCAAGGTAATATTGTGTATTGTACAGTTGGGCCTGGTATGTGAACTTTTCATTCTCTGTTACGATCAGGGTGTCGGTAGAGAGACTCTGTCGACTCTCAAGGGAGTAGCGGGTAAAGAATATGGTATCCCCTTGTCTGAGGTCTTCTATATCAGCATTTATCTGGAGTTTGCTTCCGGTGTTGCTGCATGAGCTGAATAGAGCAAGGGCTACTACTGCGAGTTTTACATGGTTCGTTTTCATAAGGTTTGCATTTTTCGGTAAAAGTAAGCAAATTTTCCAGCAGGGCATCAATATAAGATAAAAACTTGGAACTTCTCCGTGTACTATGTGGTGAAAATTGTATCTTTGCCCCAAACAACGTACTAAAGACTATGACAATAAAAGATTTCTTCTCTTTCAGACAGAATAAATACTTCTGGGTGAACCTCGCTGCAATGATTGTTGTAGTGGTAGGGCTGATATTCGGAGTGCTGAAGGGACTGGACATATATACCCGTCACGGTGAAGCCGTGGTAGTGCCCGATGTGAAAGGCATGGGCGTAAGCGAAGCTGAGAAACTGTTTCGTAACCAGGGACTGAAGTGCATTGTGTCCGATTCCAGCTATGTAAAAACATTGCCTGCCGGATGTATCCTTGAATATAATCCCGCCGCCGGACAGAAGGTAAAGGAAGGACGTACCATCTATCTTACCATTAATACGCTGAATGTGCCTCTGCGTACCGTTCCCGATGTAGCGGACAACAGTTCTCTGCGCCAAGCTGAGGCGCGTATCCTGGCTTCCGGCTTTAAACTGACCGAGATAGAATACATGGCGGGAGAGAAGGACTGGGTGTATGGCGTGAAGTACAAAGGCCGTTCGCTCACTACCGGTGAGCAAGTGCCCGTTGGCGCCATGCTGACGCTGATGGTGGGAGACGGCGGAGCAATTCCGCAAGAAGCTGATTCCCTGGATATGGAATCTTCCCAGCACACTACTGAACCCGCTTCATCCGCAGACTCTGCTTCAGATGAATCCTGGTTCTAAACCCTAAATTGTAAATCATAAGTTATAAATCATAAACCGCTCCAAATTCCGTAATGATAGAAGAATTGCCGGACGAAATAGAGAATGATGAACTGGACGATATAGAACCCGTCGGTGATGAAGCCCAACTCTATGAACACTTCCGAGTAGTGGTGGACAAGGGGCAGGAGATGATGCGTGTGGACAAATACCTGTTCGACCGCCTGACCAACGCCTCGCGCAACCGTATCCAGAAGGCAGCCGATGCCGGCTTTGTAATGGCGAACGGCAAGTCCGTGAAGAGTAGCTATAAAGTGAAGCCGCAAGACGTCATCACCGTGATGATGGACCGCCCGCGCTACGAAAACGAAGTTATCCCCGAAGATATCCCCCTTAATATAGTATATGAGGACAAGTACCTCATGGTAGTGAATAAGCCTGCCGGACTGGTAGTACACCCCGGACACGGCAACTATCACGGTACCCTTGTCAACGCCATAGCCTGGCACATGAAGGATAATCCCGATTACGACGCCAACGACCCCCATGTGGGCCTGGTGCATCGTATCGACAAAGATACTTCCGGTCTGCTGGTGATAGCCAAGACGCCGGATGCCAAGACGAACCTCGGCAACCAGTTCTTCAACAAAACCACGAAGCGCCGTTACCGTGCGCTGGTCTGGGGGAATGTGGAGCAGGACGAAGGCACTATCGTAGGTAACGTAGGCCGTAATCCCCGCGACCGTATGCAGATGACCGTCCTTCCCGACGACCAGGGCAAACATGCCGTCACCCACTACCGGGTACTGGAACGATTGGGCTACGTCACCCTTGTGGAGTGCATCCTCGAAACGGGGCGTACCCACCAGATCCGTGTGCACATGAAGCACATCGGACACATACTTTTTAATGATGAACGCTATGGTGGGCATGAAATCCTGAAAGGAACCCACTTTGCCAAATACAAACAATTTGTAAACAATTGCTTCGATACTTGTCCGCGGCAGGCATTGCACGCCATGACGCTGGGGTTTGTGCATCCCGTCACCGGTGAAGAGATGTACTTTACCTCGGAATTGCCCGACGATATGTCCCGGCTGATAGACAAATGGAGAGGCTATATCAGTAACAGAGAATTAGAATGAAACGCACGATTGCTATTGTAGCCGGAGGAGACACTTCCGAATTCGAGGTTTCCCTGCGCAGCGCACAGGGCATTTACTCCTTCATCGACAAGGAGAAGTACACATTATATATAGTAGAAATGCACGGGACGGACTGGCACGTGCAGCTTCCCGACGGCACGAAAGCCCCGGTAGACCGCAATGACTTCAGTTTCCGGTTGGGCGATGCGAAGGTTACCTTCGACTTTGCCTATATCACGATTCACGGCACTCCGGGCGAAGACGGTCGCCTGCAGGGGTATTTCGATATGATGCACATCCCGTATTCCTGTTGCGGCGTGCTGGCAGCAGCCCTTACTTACGATAAGTTTGCCTGCAACCAGTATCTCAAAGGATTCGGAGTACGCATTGCGGAATCTCTGCTGCTGCGTAAGGGACAGACTATTTCCGATGAGGATGTGATGGAGAAAATCGGCTTGCCTTGTTTCATCAAGCCCAACCTGGGCGGTTCCAGCTTCGGAGTAACCAAGGTAAAGACGCAGGAACAGATACAGCCAGCCATAGCCAAGGCGTTTGAAGAAGCCCCCGAAGTGATGGTGGAGGCATTTATGCCGGGCACCGAACTTACTTGCGGCTGTTATAAAACAAAAGATAAATCCGTAGTGTTTCCTATAACAGAGGTGGTGACGCACAATGAGTACTTTGACTACAAGGCGAAGTACAACGGTGAGTCGGACGAAATTACTCCCGCCCGTATCCCCGATGAACTGCGTGACCGCGTGCAGGCACTCACTTCTGCCATTTATGATATCCTCGGTGCTTCCGGTATTATCCGTATAGACTATATCATCACCGAGGGCGGAAAGGTAAATTTACTGGAAGTGAATACTACTCCCGGCATGACTGCCACCAGCTTCATCCCCCAGCAAGTACGTGCTGCCGGACTGGACATTAAAGACGTAATGACTGACATAATAGAAAACCGATTTTAGTGATTAATGATTAGTGATTTGTTTGTCATCACTAATCACTAATCACTAATCACTAATCACTAATCACTAATCGCTAATCATTAATCACTAAATACCTATGAACGAGGAATTTGATGAAATCCGTCCTTATCACGACGAAGAACTTCCTCAAATCTTTGAGGAACTGATTGCCGACCCGGCATTCCGGCAGGCAGCTGCTACCGTTATGCCCGATGTACCTTTTGAGGCAGTGGCACAGAAAATGCGTGCATGCAAGACGAAACTGGAGTTTCAGAAGACCTTCTGCTATGGTTTGTTGTGGAAGCTGGCTGCAGACACTACGGACGGATTGACGCTGGACCATACGTCATTGCCGGATAAGAAGATTGCTTATACCTACATCTCCAACCATCGCGACATCATTCTCGATTCGGGCTTCCTGTCTATTTTGCTGGTAGACCAGGGCATGGATACAGTGGAGATTGCTATCGGTGACAATCTGCTCATCTATCCGTGGATCAAGAAGTTTGTCCGTGTCAACAAGTCCTTCATCGTGCTGCGTGCCTTGAGCATGCGTCAGAAGTTGGAAGCATCCGCCCGTATGTCCCGCTATATACATCATACCATTGGCGAGAAGAACCAATCCATCTGGATTGCCCAGCGCGAAGGACGCGCCAAAGATGCGAACGACCGTACCCAGGACAGTGTGCTGAAGATGCTGGCAATGGGCGGCGAGGGACATATCGTGGACCGCCTGATGGAGTTGAACATTGCCCCGCTCGCCATTTCCTACGAATACGATCCTTGCGACTTCCTGAAAGCGCAGGAGTTCCAGTTGAAGCGCGATGTACCCGACTATAAAAAGACTACCGCCGACGACTTGCTGAATATGCAGACCGGACTGTTCGGTTATAAAGGCCGGGTGCACTTCCAGACGGGCACCTGTATCAACGATGAACTGGCCGATATAGACCGGTCGCTTCCGAAGCCGGAGCTTTTCGCCCGCCTGTCGGCGTTGATAGACAAGCGCATTCATGCCAATTATCAAATGGGGCCTAATAATTATGTGGCACACGATCTTCTTGAAGGAAACGAAGCCTTTGCCTCGCACTATACGGCAGAGGACAAGCAGCGGTTCGTCACTTATGTTGACCGGCAGTTGGATCGCATCACCCTTGACAATAAGGATGTGCCTTTCTTGCGCGAGAAGATGTTCCTGATGTATGCCAACCCGCTGAAGAATTATTTGGCGGCAATCAAAGAATGAAAGAATGAATAAGTATTGTTATTGGTGGCTTTTGCCTTTGTTAGTCTGCCTGCTGGCAGCTTGTGGTGACGACGAATACCACTATCCGCCCGTGAAGTTGGAGTTCCTTACTGCCTATTCGGGAGCGGATGGCAGTCTGCAATCTGTCCTGACGGATGAGGGGAAGACTTTCCCGGTGGTCGAAGACCTGTCGAACCTGAAGATTGCCACAGATACTTCTGCCCGTATCGTTGCCAACTATGCCGATGCGGTTGCCGTCGATGGCACTGCGGGAGTAAAGCTGTACGCTTCAATGAAGGTTGTTTCTCCCGTTCCCCAGACTGCCGATAAGTTCGAGAATGGCATCAAAACAAACCCTGCCGACATACTGAGCATCTGGTTGGGACTCGATTATCTGAATATAACCATCCAGGTTAAGGAAGACGGACAGCATCTTCTTCATTTTATTGAAGATGAAGTGACGGTGGATGCCGCTACCGGGCAGAGTGATGTGTACATCACACTCTATCATGAGTCGGATCAGAGCATGAAGTCCTATACCCGGCGTGCTTATGCTTCCATGCCCCTGCGGCAGTATGCAGTAGAGGGCGTGCGGAAGGTGGCGGTTCACTTCAGCCTGCGTACTTATTCGGGAGATATAAAGACTTATGACATTGAATATATTCCTTCACTTTAAATAGAAGCTATTATGAGAACATTGTTTGCCGGCCTCTGCCTTTTCTTTACTTCCCTCTTTTCTTGCCAGCAGAAGGCAGGCGATTTCAAGTCTGTTTCCGTGGATGAATTTGCCACATTGATAGCCGATCCGGAAGTGCAACGACTGGATGTACGGACGGTTGCCGAGTACTCGGAAGGCCATATCCCCGGTAGTATCAATGTAAATGTACTGGATGATGCGTTCGAAGCGGTTGCCGATTCTGTGTTGCAGAAGGATAAACCCGTTGCTGTGTATTGTCGTAGCGGTAAGCGCAGTAAGAAGGCGGCGGACATATTGAGTAAGAAAGGATATACTATCTATGACCTTGATAAAGGATTCATAGGTTGGGAAGGAGCAGGAAAGGAAGTGGAGAAGTAGAGTAGTAGATTTCACCACAGAGGACACAGAGTCCCACAGAGTTCTCATTTTAAACCAAAACTCTGTGGGACTCTGTGTCCTCTGTGGTGAATTTAGATTCCTTCAATCAGTCTCTTCAGCACCACCGTTGCCGAAATCTCCCGATTGGCAGCTTCCGGTATCACGATAGACTGCGGACTTTCAATCACGTCATCCGATACAATCATATTGCGGCGAACCGGCAGGCAATGCATGAAGTAAGCATTGTTAGTTGCCGCCATCTGTTGCTTATCCACCGTCCAGGCGCGGTCTTTGCTCAATACCTGGCCGTAGTTATCACCTGTATAGGCTGCCCAACTCTTGGCATAAACAAAATCAGCCCCTTCAAGCGCCTTCATCTGATCATACTCTACACGGGCATTGCCTACAAACTTGGGATCGAGTTCGTAGCCTTCGGGATGCGTAATTACGAATTCATAATCCGTAGCATTCATCCACTCGGCAAAGGAGTTGGGGACGGCCTGTGGCAACGGGCGCGGATGCGGTGCCCATGTCATTACCACTTTAGGACGTGCCGTCTTTTTGTATTCCTCAATCGTAATCAAGTCGGCAAAACTTTGCAGCGGGTGGCGCGTAGCGGCTTCCATTGAGAATACCGGGCGGCCGGAATGCTGGATGAACTGGTTCAATATCACTTCGTTATAGTCATATTCCTTATCCTCGAAGCGGGCAAAAGAACGTACGCCGATTACATCGCAGTAGCAGCCCATTACGGGAATGGCTTCCAGCAAGTGTTCCGGCTTGTCGCCATCCATGATGACGCCCCGTTCGGTTTCCAGTTTCCAGGCGCCCTGGTTGATGTCCAGTACGATGACGTTCATGCCCAGGTTCATGGCAGCCTTCTGTGTGCTGAGGCGGGTGCGCAGGCTGGAATTGAAGAAAATCATCATCAACGTCTTGTTGCGTCCCAGTTCCACGTATTTAAAACGGTCTTTCTTAATCTCGAATGCTTCGTCCAGTGCAGACTTCAGGTTACCGATGTCCTGCACGCAAGTAAAGTTCTTCATCTTACTATATTATTTGTTTTTTGATTATCACTCTCTAATCTGTCCTTCCCCTTCGATAATCCACTTATAGGTGGTTATCTCTTCCAACGCCATCGGGCCGCGGGCATGCAGCTTCTGAGTGCTGATGCCGATTTCGGCGCCCAGACCGAACTGCGCTCCGTCCGTAAACGAAGTGGGGGCATTGACGTAAACACAGGCGGCATCTACATCGCGGCAGAACTGTTCGGCGTGTGCCGGGTTCTCCGTCACGATGCATTCGCTGTGCTTGGAACCGTATCTCTGTATGTGCTCCAGGGCTTCGCGCATGGACAATACCACTTTTACTGCCATCTTGTAGTCCAGGAACTCGGTGCCGAAATCCTCGTCTGTAGCTTCTTTCAGCAACTCTGCCGGATAATGGCTCTTCAGGACGGCGTATGCAGGTACATCTGCATAGATTATCACGTTGCTCTTTTGCAGGGGGGCGCACAGCGCCGGTAGGTCTTGCAGCCGGTCGGCGTCTACCAGCAGGCAGTCCAGGGCGTTGCACACGCTGACGCGGCGCGTCTTGGCATTGTTGATGATGGCTGCGCCCTTCGTTACATCTCCGTATCGGTCGAAGAAGGTATGGCAGATGCCTGCACCGGTTTCGATGACGGGTATCGTGGCATTCTGGCGTACAAAGTTGATGAGGTTGCTGCTGCCGCGCGGGATTATCAAGTCTACATAGCCGTTGGCATGCAGCAGTTCGGCAGTTGCTTCACGGTCGGCGGGCAGCAGTTCTACGATATGCGGGTCTATGCCAAAATGTTCAAGCACTTCGTGTATCACGCCAACGATGGCGCGGTTGGAGCAGTCGGCATCGCTGCCGCCTTTCAGTATGCAGGCGTTGCCGCTTTTCAGGCAGAGGGAGAATACGTCGAAACTGACGTTGGGACGTGCTTCGTAGATGATGCCGATGACACCGAACGGTACGCTTATTCTCTTAATCTTCAGTTCGTTGGGGAGTATGTTCTCTTTCAGTACACGTCCCAGCGGTGAGGGTAGGGTAGCTACATTCCGCATATCTGCGGCGATACCTTGCAGACGGGCTTCGGTCAGCTTCAGCCGGTCGTACTTCGGGTTGGCGGGATCCATGCGTTCCAGGTCTTTCCGGTTCTCACTGAGGATGAAGTCCGCCTTTGCGATGGCTGCGTCTGCTACAGCCAGCAATATCCGGTTGATGTCTTTGTCGCTTAACGCCAAAAGCCCGCGGCTGGCATTCTGTACGGCAACAAAAGTCTTGTTTAAGTTCATTTCCTAATGTGGTTTATAGGGTATATAACTTCGCAAATGTAGTGATTTAAATTGATAGTGACTTGTTTTTTCTTTGCTATTCCAGGTAGAGGTAGTCGTAGTGTACCACTGCTTTCTTGCCGTGCTTGCCCATCGCTTCACGTGCTTGGGCGGAGTCGCAATTCGCTTTGCCCACGCCTATGGGGTTGCCTTCGAAGTCAATAATCCGTACGATGTCGTCTTTCTCGAACTCGCCTTCGATGGCAGTGATGCCTACGGGCAGGATGCTGACGGCTTTGTCGGAAGTAAGCACTTGTGTAGCTTGTTCGTTGATGTGCAGTTCGCCTTTGGCAAATCCTTCGCTGTGGGCAATCCACTTCTTGACACTCGACACCGGTTCGGCGGACGGTATGAAGCGGGTGCAAAGCGTATCGGCAGGGTGTTGCAGCAAGTCGACGAGAATGTTGTCGCGCTTACCGTTGGCTATGATTACGGTAATGCCTTCATCGGCTACTTTGCGGGCAATGTTGGTCTTGGTCAGCATGCCGCCGCGTCCGAAGCTCGACTTGGATGTCTGTATATAAGAGGAGAGGTCTTTGCCTTGCCCTATTTCGCGGATGACTTGCGATGCAGGGTCGGCGGGCGAGCCGTTGTAGATGCCGTCGATGTTGCTGAGGATAATCAGTGCCTGTGCGTCCATCATGGAAGCTATCAGACCGGACAGTTCGTCGTTGTCGGTGAACATCAGTTCGCTTACGGAGATGGTATCGTTTTCGTTGACGATGGGGATGACGCCATTCTCCAGCATCACGGTCATGCAGTTCTTTTGGTTGAGGTAATGGCGGCGGGTGCCGAAGCTCTCTTTCATGGTGAGTACCTGTCCCACGGGGATGCCATGTTCGCGAAACAGTTCGTAGTAGCGGTTGATGAGTTTGGCCTGTCCCACGGCGGAAAAGAGTTGGCGCTGGTCTACGCTGTCCAACTTTCTGGCGGGATGCACTTCGCTTCGCCCCGAAGCCACGGCTCCGGAGGAAACGAGGATTATTTCTACGCCTGCCTTGTGCAACTCGGCTATCTGGTCTACAAGTGCAGACATACGGGTAACGTCGAGCGTGCCGTCGCGTCGTGTCAGTACGTTGCTGCCTACTTTGACGGCAACTCTATTAAAATCAATCTCCATCTTTATTCTTTTCGTATTCACGCACCACTTCCATGGCGGCTTCGTAATCTTTTTCGTTGACTACCACCCGAATATCGATTGCAGTAGCGGGCAACACCATGTTCACTACCATTTCGTCTTTAGCTACAGCTTCAATGTTGTTGTTTGCGAGCAAACTCTTTACTAACTCAGCTTCCCACGGGCTTCCGCTGTATACTTCTACCAATTTGGTTTTATCTTCCTCTTTCATAATGGTATAATTTAAAGGATTATTGTATGACAAATATAACAAATGTTTTTGTCTTAATGTTTAATTCCTGCAAATTATAACTCAATCCGTTCCACTCTGACCGATTCGTTGAGGAAGGTAGAGGCGGATTCTATAAATTTATCCTCTGCCTCGGTGGTGCGATATACGCATCTTCCGCCTTTGGTGCATTTCTTGTCCATCTCCGGATGGCGGTGCAGATAGTCTTTCAGGCTCCTTGCTACCAGCTCTCCCTGAGCAACGGTAGTGATACCTTCGGGCATATACTGCTGTATCTTGGGTAATAGCAGCGGGTAGTGTGTGCAACCCAGTATAACGGTATCTATCAGCCGGTCTTTGGCAAGTAGCTCATCGATGTACTTGCGGACAAAGTAGTCCGTACCTTCTCCCTGTGCTTCGTTGTTTTCTACCAGCGGCACCCATAGCGGGCAAGCCTCTCCGCTGACCTTTATATCGGGAAAAAGCTTGTGCACTTCCAACGGATAAGATTCCGATTTAATGGTGCCCGATGTGGCAAGCACACCGATGTGGCGGCTACGGGTGATGTCGCCGATGCACTCTACCGTAGGGCGGATGACGCCTAATACACGACGTTCGGGGTCGAGGAGGGGCAGGTCGTTCATCTGTATGCTGCGTAGCGCTTTGGCGGAAGCAGTGTTGCATGCCAGTATAACGAGGTGGCATCCCATGCCGAATAACTTGGTGACCGCTTGCAGGGTGAACTCATAAACAATCTCGAAGGAACGTGTGCCGTAGGGCGTGCGGGCATTGTCGCCCAGATAGATGTAATCGTATTCGGGAAGTGCTTCCCGTATCTTGCTCAAAATAGTCAGTCCGCCATATCCGGAGTCGAATACGCCGATAGGACCGGAAGCGGAAGGTAATGTTTGTTTCATACTTTCTTAAAGCTATGTACGTTGCAAAGATAATGCAAAAAATAAGCGCGGACAACATTGCCCGCGCTTACTTTCTAAAGATTATTTCTTTATAGGCCTTTTTTATTTGATGCCCAATTGTGCTTTAACTTTAGCTGTTACATCCGTGCTCTGTGTGCTTACATAAGGTATAGCAGTACGAGCCAGGTCGAAGATGTAAACCACACCTTCTGCCTTACCTACGGCCTGGATTGCTTCGTCCAATTTCTGGTAGATAGGAGCCAGTGCATCTTGCTGTGCCTTCTGCATTGACTGATATGCTTCTTGTTGGAATTGTTCCTGGCGTTGAGCCATGTCGTTCAATTCTTTCTGGCGTCTTTCTGCAATGTTTTTGGGCAGAGAGTCTTGTTCGGCAAGGTATGCCTGATACTTCTTCTGGAATTCTTCGTTGGTGCGTTGCATTTCATCCTGATACTTCTTAGACATAGCATCCAGGTCGGCTTGCGCCTTTGTGAACTCAGGCATAACAGAAATTACTTCCTGAGAATTCATGTGAGCGAACTTCGCTTGTGCCATCACTCCCAGGGGGAGGACAAACATAACTACGAGTAGTGCAATTTTCTTAAGCATAATGTTTATTATTTATTTGAATGATTATTAGCTGAATCGCTGCAAATATAGGAATTTAATTTGAATATCCTAACTTCGCAAGTACTTCATTGCTGACGTCGATGCTCGGCGATGCAAAAATGATGCTGGACGCAGAGGCACGGTCTACAATGACGGCATAGCCTTCTTCGGTCGCTATTTCCTTGACTGCATCGTATATTTCGTCTTGGATAGGACCTATCAGACTTTCACGTTTTTTATACAGTTCGCCTTCCGGGCCGAAGTACTTGCGGCGCAGGTCGGCTGCTGCTTTCTCTTTGGCTACAATCTCTTCTTCCTTCTTTCCTCTCTGTACGTCAGACAGGGAAGCGATCTGTGATTGGTAGTTTTTGTACAGGGTCTTTGCCTCTTCGGCAACCTTCTCCACTTCGCCTTGCCATTGCTTGGAGGCTTGTTCCAGTTGTTCGTTGGCACGTTCATAAGCCGGGATATTCTCCAGGATATATTCCATGTCTATCAAAGCAAACTTCTGTGCATGGGCTGTAATGCCTGCGGCAAACAGCAGAAACATCAATAAAATAGTCTTTCTCATAACATCTGGTTTTTGTGTGAAACAAATTAGAATTCTTGTCCTAAGATAAAGTGGAATTGACTGCCACTATAACTTGAGACTCCGCGTATTTTATCGAAACCGTAAGCCCAGTCGATACCCATCATACCAATCATCGGGAGGAAGATGCGGACACCGACACCGGCGGAACGCTTCAACTCAAACGGGTTGAATTTATTGACGTCGTGCCATGCATTACCGGCTTCTATAAATGATAACGCATAGATACTGGTGCTTGTTTCAAGCATCAACGGATATCTTAATTCCAGTCCGAGGCGTGTGTAGGCATAACCTTCTTCTCCGTACGGAGTCAATGAACTGTTTTCATAACCACGAAGGGCGATGCTTTCCGTTGCATAGGTAGAGTAGCCGGTCATACCGTCACCACCCACGTCGAATGTCTCGAACGGAGATTTCTTATACTTGTTGTAGTGTCCCAGCAAACCGAATTCTACACGTCCCATCAATACCGGCGTATGCTTCACGGTCATCGGATCCATCAACGGAATATAAACTTTGGATTTGAATTTCCACTTGTGATATTCAATCCACTTGTGCATCTTGTTCATATCGTCCTGATTGCTGGTGCTGTACTTGCTGTAATCCTTGCCGTCGAGCAGGGAGTAGGGCGGTGTGATCTGTGCAGACAGCGAGAACTCGGAACCTTGGCGCGGATAAATCGGGTTATCGATAGAACTACGGGACAAGGTCAGGTTGATGCTCAGGTTATTACATTTACCGTTGGTAACCGGGAAGTATTGCCAGTCGCTCAGTACGTAACGCTGGTAGGACAACTCAGCGGTAAACTGGAAGTAGTCATCAGGCCACTTCAAGCGCTTACCGAACATCACGGCAAGACCGTACATCTGGATGGACTTGTCCGGGTCGTAATAGTTCTCGTAGTTATTATAGTTACCGTAGTTATACATACCGTAACCGTACATACCGCTATACATACTATTGTAGTAGTTGTTCATGTACGCTGAGTTGTAGTAGCGGCTACTGATATCCGTCTGTCTGGAGTAGAACGCCGATACGGAGAATGCGTTCGGGCGTTTGCCGCCAAACCACGGATCGTAGAATGATATACTGTAAGACTGATAGTATTTGGCATTGGTCTGACCGCTGACTGTCAATGTCTGACCGTCACCCTGCGGCAGGATACCGCGGTAGTTCTCACCCGGATGCAGCAAGTTGGCAAGGGAGAAGTTGGTAAACTTCAGACTCAACTTACCGATAATACCCGTCTGTCCCCAACCGGCGGAGAATTCCACCTGGTCGTTTGCTTTGGAAACGAGGTCGTAACCGATATCTACCGTACCGTCTTCCGGTCTCGGCTTGATGTCCGGCTTGATTTGTTCCGGGTCGAAGTGTCCCATCTGCTGGATTTCACGCATGGAACGCATCAAGTCCTCACGGCTGAACAACTCACCTGGACGGGTACGGAGTTCACGACGCACTACGTTTTCGTACAGGCGGTCGTTACCGTTGATGCTTACCTTATTGATAGTAGCCTGCTGGCCTTCGTAAATACGCATTTCCAAGTCGATGGAGTCACCCACAATGTTCACTTCCACCGGTTCGAGGCTATAGAACAGGTAACCGTTGTTATAATACAGGTTGCCGATGGCATCTTCATCCGACATGGTACGTTCTTCCAGTAACTTCTGGTTATAAACGTCACCTTTCTTCATACGAAGCATGAAGTTCAGTTGTTCGGAAGGATAGAGCGTGTTACCCACCCACGTCACATTGCGGAGATAGTACTTCTGTCCTTCTTCGATTTCCATGAAGATGTCTACCGTGCGATCATCGTAAGGCTTGATGCTGTCTTTCACGATCATGGCGTCACGATAACCCAGTTCGTTATATTTGTCGATAATCAGCTGCTTGTCCGCTTCGTAGTTCTCTTCGATGAACTTCTTGGTGCGGAAGAAGTTTTTCAGCTTGTTCTTTTCATTGGTTTTCTTCATCACCCGTTTCAGTTTACTGGTCTTGATGGCCTCGTTACCTACGATGGTGATTTCGTGCACTTTCACTTTCTCCTTCTTGTCGATGTCGATGTTGACGATTACTTCGTTCTTCTTATCGGGATCATCTCTTTGGGTAATGATTACTTCGGCATTCTTGAAACCTTTATCGTCGAAGTAACGCTTGATCAGGGTCTTGGCACGGTCCACCAGGTTAGGCGTAATCTGTCCGCCCTTTATCATGCCGATTCTGGTTTCCAAGTCGCTGCGTTCCGACTTCTTCACACCGTTGTAGCGTATGTCGGAAACACGGGGGCGCATGGTCAGATGGATGGTCAGCCAAATCTGGTCACCTTCAATCTTGTCGGCGGTAATTTCTACGTCGGAGAACAGGCCATGGCGCCAGTAGCGTTTACAAGCCTGGGTTATTTCATCACCCGGTACGGTAATTATCTGTTTCTTGGACAATCCTGACAATCCGATGATCACATAGTCCTCATAGTTCTGGGCTCCTTCGACTTTGATGTCTGCTATTTCATACTTCTTAGGCGTTCCCGAATAAAGTATAACCGGTTTTTCGGCTTCATCGGTGTTGTTTACGTCCTGCGCTGCAGTTGTCAGTGCGTAGCCGAAAAGGCAGATAAACGTTACGAGTATGGAGAAAATACGATAGTGCATTTATGTTATGATTAAATATGTTTTGGTTTAACTGATCTGTTCACTGGTTTTTCCGAACCTGCGTTCGCGTTTCTGATAGTCACAAATGGCTTTGCAAAGCTCTTCTTCGCGAAAGTCGGGCCAATATGTATCGCAGAAATAGAGTTCCGAGTAGGCGCATTGCCAAAGCAGGTAGTTGCTGAGGCGTATCTCTCCACCGGTGCGTATTAGCAGGTCGGGGTCGGGCATGAAGTGGGTGGTCAGGTGCTGTTCAATCAGTTTGTCACTGATTTCTTCGGGTTTCAGTTCGCCTTTTTGCACCAGGGTCGCTATTTGCCGGGTGGCTTCTGCTATTTCCCAACGGGAAGAATAGCTGAGTGCCAGTACCAGGCACATGCCTGTGTTGTGGGTGGTGTACTCTACGCAGTGTTTTAAGCGTTGTTGTACGTTGGCCGGCAATTTTTCAATGTCTCCAATCACCCGGAAGCTGATATTGTTCTTCATAAACGTCTCTTCTTCGATGGATTCGAAAAGGAGTCCCATCAAAGCTGCCACCTCGTCCGAGGGGCGGTTCCAGTTTTCGGTAGAGAACGTATATAAAGTAAGGTATTTGATTCCCAGCCTGGCTGCCTCTTCTGCGATGACATGCACAGTCTCCGCACCGATCTGATGCCCGTAGCTGCGTTCGTGTCCGCGCTGCTTGGCCCATCGTCCGTTGCCATCCATGATAATCGCCACGTGTTGGGGTATCCGGCTTAAATCGATTTCTTCTTTATATAACATCTTTAATTATTGTATTAGGAAGCCCAATCTGTTAAGACGTCCGCGCCATACTTCGTTCTTGGTACCGTTTCCGCCAAATATCACCCAGATAAAGTCTCTCTTATCTTCCGGGTTTACGGTCGGATCCACTACCATAGAATAAGAACCTTTGTCTTTGAATTCCTGAGGCAGCAAGAACTTCTTTTCCATCTTGTACCATGCAATGCCATCAATGGAGTAATAGATAGCATCCAATGCGCCGCCAAAGCTGTAGAACATTCCGCCGTAATACATGATGGACGGATTAGCCATGCCCGGACAGTATGCATCATAAGAACTGTTCGTAGCGCTTGCCCAGTCCTTACCGTCCACGGAGAACCAGGGGATGGTGAGGTCTTCGTTAGGCAATGGCATACCTACTGAGAATACTTTCTCTACACCGTTACCGGTGGTTGTGAGGGTAGAAGATATGTTTTCTGTCGGGAATTCTGCGGGAACTGCATTGAGCAGGATGTTGTCTCCTTCTTTGGCAGGGTTCCAGTTCTGTCCGTCGCAGGTGTTGAAGTACAGTTTCCCGTCTATTTCAACAATACCCGGAAGGCGGTTGGAGAAACCGGATATAAGGGCAATGACATTGTCGCCTAAGGTGGTGGCCTCAGTCCAGGTGGTACCATCGGCAGAGGTAAATACCTTTTTGCTCTTTGTAACCATGTAAAGGACGTCTTTGTAGCAGACGGCAGATGTAAGTTTGGCATCCGCCGGCAGGTTGCTGACGGAAGCCTGACTCCAACTGTATTGTCCTACCTTGGTAGAAGTCTTGTAAACAGTAGTGTTGGATGTATAGACCAGTAATTCATTACCTAATATAACAGCCTTCTGCTCGCCGGCATTGACCGTATTGGTGAATATATTGCCCTTTTCCTGCATATTCGTCCAAACCAGGGAGTCGGGATCTTGCAAGTGCACGTTGACTTTCAAGGTGTATTCGCGACTGGAAACACCGTCGGCTGCATGTACCTTGAACTTCATGCCGACGTCATTGTTCATCGCCGGTCTCAAGTCTACCGAGTCGGCAGTCCTGAATAAAGTGTCGGTAGGCGAACCCGAAGTTACCCATCCGGTAACCATCATTGTATCAATCAGGATACGGTCGATGATGGTATCCGAACCTACCGGCAATGAATCCCTGTTGTAGATAAGTCTATTGAGCTGGTCAATCGTAAATGTATAATGTTTGCCATGTATGGTATCAAGACCAAAAGCACGTAAAGTAGCATCGGAGCTCAGTTCGTAGTCGTCATCATTGTTAAGGCATGAACTTACAGCAAACGACACAATCAGAAAACTCACAATTACTGATAGAAACTTTATTCTCATTTGAAAGTTAGTGTTTATTTACAAGTTGCAAAAATAGGAACATTTTTTTCTATAAACAGCATTGCAGGCAAGTTTTATATAAAATTATAGATAATATAGCCGTTTTTCTCGATAAAAAAGCCCGAGAATGAGGCTATTGACTGTTTCTTACCGCTGTGTAGTGACGAAAACTCCTGCCGAAAGATTGTTCGACGACATAAGAATATTTATCGCTGATTTCAGGTGCTTTAACACCGGAAAGGAGTGAAGACGGAGCTTCTTCTACAAATGCCTCGTCCCATAAACCGGCATCAATGAATGATTGCAGCAAAGTGCTGCCACCTTCTACCATGAGGGATTGCAACCCGCGAGTGTATAGCGTCTCCATGATTTGGGGAAGAACGTCCAGCCGGTAGTCTGTCGGGATATACTCCACGTTGGGTTTCGGCTCATGCGGGGATTCGGTGAATACGAGGGTAGGCACACTTCCATCGAACAGATGCAGGGTGGGCGATAGCGACAGCTTCCTGTCCAGGACGATGCGCACCGGCGAACGGCCGTACCATTGGCGGACCGTCAGGCTGGGATTGTCCAGCTCGGCGGTACGGGTGCCCACCATGATGGCGCTATGTTCCGCGCGTTTTTTGTGTACCAGCATGGAAGTCAGCGGACTGGACAGGATGACGGGGCTTCCGCCTTCCCGGAGCAGATCAATGTACTTGTCTGCCGATTCCGCCCACTTCAAGGTAATATAAGGGCGTCTTTGGGTATGGAAGGTGATGAAGCGGCGGATTAGTTGGCGGCATTCAGCTTCCAACACGCCCACCACGACTTCGCGCCCGGCATCTTTCAGCTTCTGTATGCCTCTTCCCGCCACCTTGGCAAAGGGGTCCTGGCATCCGATGACGATGCGTGGAATCTGCTTTTCGATAATCAGATCGGCGCAGGGCGGCGTCTTGCCGTAGTGCGAACAAGGCTCCAGGCTGACGTAAATCGTAGCCCGCTTCAACAAAGACGGATCTTTCACGGAGCGGATGGCATTGACTTCGGCATGCGCTTCTCCGCAGCGCACGTGGTATCCTTCTCCTATAATCTTGCCATCGCACACGATTACTGCTCCCACCATCGGGTTAGGTGCTGCATTGCACAGTCCGTTTCGCGCCAGCTGAATGCATCGTTGCATATATTTTTCTTCTTCCATACTCTTTCTTCTTTCAGATTATTCTTACTTTTGCAGCCTGAAAATGACCCGCGTCTGATGAATGTAACCGTGTCCCATATTCGCAGCGCTTTGCAGAAGTGTTATTCTGCGCAGGAAGCAGCCAACTTATCCCGCATTATCTGTTGTGAAATGCTGGGACAGAGCACTGTTGATTATTACCTGGGCAAAGATATGACTTTATCCGCAAAAGATGAAAAGGAATTGGAAAGCATTCTCTCCCGCTTGTGCAATTCGGAGCCGATACAGTATGTACAAGGTACTGCCCGCTTCCTGGGACGCAGCTTCCGGGTGGCGCCGGGTGTCTTGATTCCCCGCCCCGAGACGGAAGAACTGGTAGAACTGATGTTGAAAGACATTTCCCCGTCTTCCCGTATCCTGGATATTGGCACCGGTAGTGGTTGTATAGCCGTCTCTCTCTCTAAAGAACTGCCGAAGGCACAAGTCACGGCTTGGGATGTCTCCGAAGAAGCCCTCGCCATAGCCCGCAGCAACAACGAACTCTTGCAGGCATCCGTCCGTTTCGCCCTTTGCGATGTGCTGGCGTACCAGCCCGTTACGAATGATTGTTTTGATGTAATCGTCAGCAATCCGCCGTACGTTACGGAGACCGAGAAGCTGGATATGGAACGAAATGTGCTCGATTGGGAACCTTTTCTTGCTTTGTTTGTTCCAGACTCAGATCCGCTTCGCTTCTATCGCCGCATCGGAGAGTTGGGGCTGAAGATGCTGGCAGCAGGCGGCAAACTCTATTTTGAAATTAACCGGGCGTTTGGTGAGGCCACCGTCGCGATGCTTCGCGAGCAAGGCTACACTAATGCCTGCATCCGAAAAGATATTTCCGGCAACGACCGGTATGTAATTGCAGAACGATGACAGAAATAACCGAAACAGAAGCCTTGAGCCGGGTAGCTGCCCTTTGCTCTACTGCCGAGCATTGCCGTGCAGAGGTCGTGGAAAAATTGCAACGATGGAGCATCGCCTATGATGCCATAGACCGTATCGTATCCCGTTTGGAACAAGAGCAGTATATTGATGAAGAACGCTTTTGCCGTGCCTTCATTAATGATAAATACCGCTTTGCCAAGTGGGGAAAAATGAAAATAGGACAAGCCCTTCAACTGAAGAAAATCTCTCCTATAGTATACAGGCCTCTCCTGAACGCGATTGATGAAGAAGAATACCTTTCTATCTTGCGCAGCCTGCTGACGGCAAAGCGGAAGAGCGTCCATGCCGATACGGAATACGAGCAGAATGGCAAGCTGATCCGTTTCGCATTGAGCCGGGGTTTCGAGATGAAGGATATACGCCGTTGTATGGACGTTTCCGATGAAAATGATTACTTCGAATGAAAAATTATTGGCATTCTCTTTTCTATTCTCGTTCTGTTTCCGTATTTTTGTGCCATATTTATTATAATAGTTAGTTTTGCTATGAAAACTTTAGAAAGATTGTTTGCAGAAAAGTTGCTGAAAATAAAGGCGATTAAACTACAACCGGCTAATCCGTTTACTTGGGCATCCGGATGGAAGTCTCCGTTTTATTGCGATAACCGCAAAACCCTTTCTTATCCTTCACTCCGTAATTTCGTGAAGATCGAGATTACGCGTCTGATATTGGAACGTTTTGGACAGGTTGATGCCATTGCAGGTGTGGCTACGGGTGCTATTCCGCAGGGAGCTCTGGTGGCTGATGCATTGAACTTACCCTTTGTATATGTACGCTCCACTCCGAAAGACCATGGACTGGAGAATCTGATAGAAGGCGAACTCCGCCCCGGTATGCGAGTAGTAGTGGTAGAAGACTTGATCTCTACCGGTGGAAGCAGCTTGAAGGCTGTAGAAGCTATTCGCCGCGATGGATGTGAAGTAATCGGTATGGTGGCTGCCTACACCTATGGTTTCCCCGTTGCCGAAAAAGCATTCAAGGATGCCAAAGTGCCCCTGTTGACGTTGACCAACTACGAAGCCGTAATGGAAGTAGCGTTGCGCACAGGTTACATTGAGGAAGAAGATGTAGAGACACTGAATGAATGGCGCAAAGACCCCGCCCACTGGGACGCAGGAAAATAAAAATTATTATTGTTAATAATATAGTAGATGAAAGAGCCATTCGGATAGATACTGTCCGGATAGTTCTTTTGTCTTTTTAATACGATTGAATTATGACCAAATTTGAGAGTGGAGTAAAGGTGATTCCGGCTTCACAAGAGGCTGTCTACGAGAAATTGTCCGACTTGAACAACCTGGAGAAAGTAAAAGACCGCCTGCCGGAAGACAAAGTGAAGAACCTGAGCTTTGATGCCGAAAGCCTGTCCATAGACGTGAATCCCGTAGGAAAGATCGTTTTGCAGATAGTGGAGAAAGAGCCTTGCAAGTGCATCAAGTTCGGCACCACCACTTCACCGCTGCCCTTCAATCTGTGGATACAGATTGTGCCTACTGCCGACAATGAATGCAAGATGAAACTCACCATCGGGATAGAAATCAATCCCTTTATGAAAGCAATGGTGCAGAAACCCTTGCAGGAAGGACTGGAGAAGATGGCAGACATGCTGGCAATTATCCCCTATTAATCACCGATCACTAATCACTAAACATTGAAATACCGTGGCTCAGAAACTTTGGGAAAAATCAGTTCAGGTAAATAAAGACATCGAACGCTTCACGGTGGGGCGCGACCGCGAAATGGACCTCTATCTGGCGAAGCACGACGTGCTGGGTTCGATGGCACACATCACGATGCTACAGAGCATCGGTCTGCTGACGGCAGAAGAACTGGCGCAACTGCTTGCCGAGTTAAAGAACATCTATGCAACCGCCGAACGCGGCGAGTTCGTGATAGAAGAAGGAGTGGAAGACGTGCACTCGCAGGTGGAACTCTTGCTGACACGCCGGTTGGGCGATGTGGGCAAGAAGATACACAGCGGCCGTTCGCGAAACGACCAGGTGCTGCTCGACCTGAAACTCTTCACCCGTGCCGAGATAAAGGAGATAGCCGAAGCCGTAGAGCAACTCTTCCATGTGCTTATCATGCAGAGCGAACGCTACAAGAACGTGCTGATGCCCGGCTATACCCACCTGCAGATAGCGATGCCCTCATCCTTCGGACTGTGGTTCGGTGCATACGCTGAGAGCCTGGTGGACGATATGCTGTTCCTGCAAGCCGCCTTCAAGATGTGCAACCGCAACCCCTTGGGCTCGGCTGCCGGGTATGGCTCTTCCTTCCCGCTGAACCGCACGATGACCACCCGCCTGCTGGGATTCGATTCCCTGAACTATAATGTGGTGTATGCCCAAATGGGGCGCGGCAAGATGGAGCGTAACGTAGCCTTTGCCCTTGCCAGCATAGCCGGTACTATCTCCAAATTGGCATTCGATGCCTGTATGTTCAACAGCCAGAACTTCGGTTTTGTGAAGCTGCCGGACGACTGCACCACCGGTTCCAGCATCATGCCCCACAAGAAGAACCCCGATGTGTTTGAACTGACGCGCGCCAAATGCAACAAACTGCAATCCCTGCCCCAGCAAATCATGATGATTGCCAATAACCTGCCGTCCGGCTATTTCCGCGACTTGCAGATTATCAAGGAAGTCTTCCTTCCTGCCTTCCAGGAACTGAAGGACTGCTTGCAGATGACGACCTACATCATGAACGAAATCAAGGTGAACGACCACATCCTGGACGATGACAAATACCTGCTCATCTTCAGCGTGGAAGAGGTGAACCGCCTTGCCCGTGAAGGAATGCCCTTCCGCGATGCCTACAAGAAAGTGGGGCTGGACATTGAAGCGGGGCACTTTTCGCACAGCAAGGAAGTGCACCATACGCACGAAGGCAGCATCGGAAACCTTTGTAATGATGAAATTGCAGCATTGATGCAGAAGGTTGTGGATGATTTTAACTTCGAAACAATGGAGACAGCGGAGAAAGAACTGCTCGGCCGGTAACGGACGGGCAGGTTCAAGTCCCGCTTCGAGTACAATACTTTTTAAAAGAAATATTTGGCGGGAACGGGAAAACTCCTTATCTTTGCATCCGTTCTACAAAAAACGCGGAAATAGCTCAGTTGGTAGAGCATAACCTTGCCAAGGTTAGGGTCGCGAGTTCGAGTCTCGTTTTCCGCTCTCCTTTATAGGATGCTCGAATGGTGGAATGGTAGACACGAAGGACTTAAAATCCTTTGGCCATTGCGGCTGTGCGGGTTCAAGTCCCGCTTCGAGTACTGTTTAAAGCTCTGTAAATATTAATTTACGGAGCTTTATTCGTTTTAAAACGCATCATCTGTTCGGCCCAAACAGATGATGCGTTTGCCCTAAACAGACCATCTGTTTTGCTCCAACAGACCATGCGTTTCTCTTCATCAGACCATCTGTTATTTCACTCTATATCCTTCTTGCCCTCTAAGTGCGATGAATAGGGCGTTTGCGCGGTATGGGGAAATTTGCGTTCCAGAGGCGGAAAGGCTTTCTTTGTGTAGATTTGAATGCAAATTATCCTTTATGCTATAAACTTTTTTCCTTTTTATATTGTTGAAATTTTAATTATGGATTAAAATGGAATGATATGGAAGAAAAGAAAGTGGCGCGTGAAGCGAGGAACAGAGATAAACTGGCTAATGGCGATTGGGTAATGGCGGAGTTCTATGCAACATGGTGTCCTCATTGCAGGCGTATGCAGCCGGTTATGGGGGAATTCAAGAGAGCGATGGAAGGAACGCTTGAAGTGGTACAGGTGGATGTGGACCAGGAAAGTTCCCTTGCCGACTTCTACACTATCGAGGTGACTCCTACCTTTATCCTTTTCAGAAAAGGCGAGCAGTTGTGGAGACAGTCGGGCGAACTGAGTTTGGAAAGACTGGAAAAAGCCGTTCAAGAGTTCGATAAACCCAGTTTATAGGCTGTATCTGCTCAGAACAGCTTCGGCCGTCTGTTATTGAAGCGGAAGCCGAGTCCCAGCATCAGATAGTTGGGGTCGTGAAACTCTCTGAGGTTGTATCCGATGTGAAGATAGGTATTGCGGCTGACGTCTACTTTCAGTGCCAGTATCTGATAGAAAGATTTGAGGTCGCCGCCGCTGTGCAGCACGTTTGCTCCAAGTCCGATGCCGATGGTGAAATAAGGCATCACGAACTCTCCGCGTGCGGACAGTCCCAAGGCAATTTGCTTTTTGAAGGCGGGAGAGGTGAAATCGTTCATTCCATCGTAGGCCTGTTCGATGTTGGCGCTATGGTCGTATATTCCGTCCAGGGCTACACCGGCACGGAACTTATAGCCGAAGTTGTACATCGGGGCAAAGCTGAACCCGAAGACGCCGTAGCTTCCCGGCGCAGGCACTTGTCCGCCGCTGACGTCCACCGCTTTCTTGCGCCATGAACCGAATAGCGTCAGGTCGTAGCTGACGTGACGTGGAAACGGCGGAATGATGGGGCGTTGCCAGGATTGGGTGAGTTCATCCGCACGGCGGTTGAAGTTATATACTATTCCTATCTTATAGTCAACCGTGTTCAAGCCCGAGTTGGGGTATCCGGTGTTGCCGTTGGAGAAGTGGGTGCCGGTGGCTCCTACTATCAGGTCGAACTGCGGAGAAATCGCCCAGTTCAGGTTGAGGCTGGCGTTGAGATAGGCGTTCGTTTTTGAACCGATGATTTTATTCTGTGGGTTTTCGTACTCGTCATAAGGTTTCCAGCCAAACGATGCTCCGAAGTTCCATTCGTAGTTGAGCGACAACTGGGGAGTGATTTGCGCCAGGCGTCCGCCTTGAAATACATAAAGTGCGATAGGGCTTCCCAACTCCTGTCTGTTGCCGAAGTCGAAATAGCCGAGTCCGATACCCTGGTAAGCACCGATGTAAACCTGGTCGGCAGCGGTATGGGGACGGAATTGGAACGAATACTTCAGGTGGCCGGAATAGGTGGTACTGATGCTTTTGCCGTTACGATTGTAGCTTTCCAGAAAAGGGTTAGTGGGGAATATATAGCCCATACGACCTTCCACGCCTAATCTGTGGATAATGCGTTGTGCAAATGGGACGGTGTCCCGTGTCGTCTCCGAAGCATAGTCGGATGTCCATTTCTGGGCATATATCTTATCAGGCAGAAGAAGCAATACACCTAAGAAAACCAGAAGCTTCCATGCCTGTATTTTATTTTCCATATACCGTACCGGTCTTTATTGTTTGTAAAAGTCTGAAGTAAAGTTCAATTCCGTGACAAATATAAGTCTTTTATCTTTTGGAAGGGTATATGTAATAGTTAAATAGTGACAAGTTACGAGCTACAAGCTACGAGTCACGGGCTGTGAATGACAAAAGAAAACGAGCTACAAGCATGCCGCATGGCAACTTGTAGCTCGTAGCTTGTAACTCGTAACTGAATTACTTCTGGTCGTTTTCGCGTATTTCCACACGGCGGATCTTTCCGCTGATGGTCTTCGGCAGTTCGTCTACGAACTCGATGACGCGCGGATACTTGTAGGGAGCGGTAACCTTCTTCACGTGGTTCTGCAATTCCTTGATAAGTTCCTCGCCGGCGCGATCCTTGTATTCTTTGGAGAGGACGATGGTGGCTTTCACTACCTGGCCGCGGATTTCGTCGGGCACACCGGTGATGGCGCATTCTACAACGGCAGGGTGGGTCATCAGTGCGCTTTCCACTTCGAAGGGGCCGATGCGGTAGCCGCTACTCTTGATTACGTCGTCGGCACGGCCTACGAACCACAGGTAGCCGTCTTCATCCTTCCAAGCGATGTCTCCGGTATAGTAAATGTTATCGTGCCATGCCTCGTGGCTGCGTTCGGGGTCGCGATAGTATTCTTTAAAGAGTCCCAGCGGTTTGCCCTTGTCGGTGCGGATTACGATTTGTCCCTGTTCGCCGGCTTCTACCGAGCGGCCGTCGTAGTCTATCAGGTCTACATCGTATTGCGGATTGGGCAATCCCATGCTGCCCGGCTTCGGTTCCATCCAGGGCATGGTGCCAACGGTGACGGTGGTTTCGGTCTGACCGAAGCCTTCCATCAGTTTAATGCCCGTCAGCTTCTTGAAGGTATCGAACACAGCGGGGTTCAGGGCTTCTCCGGCAATGGTGCAATACTTCAGGCTGGAGAGGTCGTACTTCGTCAGATCCTCGTGGATGAGGAAACGGAAGATGGTGGGCGGCGCGCAGAGGGAAGTGACGTGGTAATCCTGTATCTTCTCCAATATGGCGGCGGGGGTGAACTTCTCGTGGTCGTATACGAAGATATTCGCTCCTGCTATCCACTGTCCGTAGAGCTTGCCCCATACGGCTTTTCCCCAGCCGGTGTCGGCAATGGTGAGGTGCAGGCTGTCTTCGGTCAGGTTGTGCCAAAAGCTGCCGGTAACGATGTGTCCCAGCGGATAGGTGAAGTCATGGGCTACCATCTTCGGCTCTCCGGTGGTTCCGCTGGTGAAGTACATCAGGGAGATGTCATCGTTGGTGTTCGGGTGCTCCGGCTTTACAAAAGAAGCGGCGGCTTCGATGCCTTTGTGGAAGTCCTCGAATCCTTCCGCCACTTCAGGGCCTACACTGACGAGGTGTTTCACTGTGGGAGAATCGGGCATGGCGGCGGTGATATGGTCGGTAATGACCGGTTCGCCGGCGCAGACTATCATCTTGATGTCGGCGGCATTGCAACGGTAAACGATGTCCTTCTTCGTCAGCAAGTGCGTGGCGGGGATAACCACGGCACCGAGTTTGTGCAGCGCAATGATGCTGTACCAGAACTCGAAACGGCGCTTCAGTATCAGCATCACCATGTCGCCATGACCGATGCCGAGGCTCTGGAAATACGAGGCGGTCATGTCGGTATAGCGTTTCATGTCGGCGAAGCTGAACTGCCGGTGCTCTTCTTTATCGTTGGTCCATAACAGGGCGGGTTTGTCGGGTTGCTCGGCAGCCCAGGCATCTACTACATCGTAGCCGAAGTTGAAGTTCTCCGGTACGTTTATCTTCAGGTTCTTTACGAAGTCCTCTTGTGATGTGAAGGACGTCTGTGATAAGAATTTTTCTACCATAATAAGCAAAGGGAATTACATGATTACCGCCAGGAAACGTACTGTCTTTCCATCCAGCGCCTTCATGCCGTGGGGCAGTTTGGAGTTGAAGTAAAGGCTGTCTCCTTCGTTTAAAATAAGTTCTTTACCGTCGATGCTCACCATCATACGTCCTTCCAGCACTAGGTTGAATTCTTGTCCGGCGTGGCTGTTGTAGTGTATCGGTTCGTCGTTCGGCTTGGGTTCCACGGTGACGATGAACGGGTCGGCGTTGCGGTTGATGAAACCGGCGGCGAGTGACTGGTATTTGTAGGCTTTGGTGCGCTCTATGCTTGTGCCTTTTCCGGCACGCGTCAGGAAGTAAGTGCTCATTTTGGGTTCCTGACCGAACATCAATGCGTCCAGTGAAATGCCGTAGTGGCGGGCAATCTTTTGCAGCATGCTGACGGAGATGTCGAAGTCTCCCGTTTCGGCAAGGCGGTATTCTTCAGCAGAAAGGTCGCAGTCGCGGGCGATGTCTTCGGCGGTAAGCTCCAGCACTTCCCGCAGTCCGCGCAAGCGTTCGGCTATTTGTCTGATTTGGTCTTCCATGTGGTTGATGAATTAGTTATTTGTATTTAGTTCGTTTTATACGCTTTTCTTGATGGCTTTGATGATGGCGGAAGAGAACCCTTCGTGGTCCAACTCGTTGATGCCTTTGATGGTGATACCGCCGGGGGTGCATACCTTATCTATCTCCGCGCTGGGATGCGTGTCATTGTTCAGTATCAGTTCGGCGGCGCCTTTCACGGATTGGGCTACCATGCGCATGCCGTCTTTGGGGTATACGCCGAGTTCGATACCTGCCTGCATGGCTGCCTGGATGTACTTCAGTACGTAGGCTATGCCGCAGGAAGTCATGGAAGTAGTGGCTGCAATCTTCTCTTCGGGGATGAGCATGGCAAGTCCCATTTGGTTGAATACATCCAGCATCAGCTGTTCCTGCTCGCGGGTGGCGTTGCGGCTGGCAATGAGTGTCATGCTTTCCAGTTCGCTGATGGCGGTGTTGGGGATGAGGCGGAACATGGTCATCGTCTTGTCCGCTACATAGTGCGCCAGTTCCTCGAAGGGGATGCCGGCAGCTACGGAGATTATGATTTGCTTGCTTTTCAGTTTCAGTTCGCTCATTACGGGCTTTATCAGCCAGGGCTTTACGGCAAGGATGATAAAGTCTGCTCCGGTCACGGCTTCCTGATTGTCGTGGGTGATTTGCATGGCGGGGAATTCTGCCTTCAAAGCATCCAACTTGCCTTGTGAGGGGTTTGAAACTATGATGTCACTGGCGGGGATGATGGTTCCTTTTGCCAGTCCGCGGGCGATGGAGCCGCCCATGTTTCCTGCTCCGATGATTGCTGTTCTCATATATTCTTGGTGTTAAATGAGTAATCTGTGGACAAAGGTAGATAAATTTTAAGTAAAAACGACCGAAAAGAGAGGGATTGTCTTTCCGGCCGTTTCTTTTGCTGGCTGATTATCTGTCAAATATATCAAAGAACCTTCTGAAAGCGTTCGAGGAACTCGTTTGCTTCCTTCATGCTGAGGCAGAGCGGGGGCAACAGACGAATGACGTTCGTGCCACTGACGCCGGTGAATACATGCTGTTCTTTCAGCAGTTTCAGGCGCAAGTCCTTGATGGGTTCTTCAAACTCCATACCTATCATCAGGCCGCGTCCGCGGACTTCTTTGATTTGGGGGAATTTCTTCAGTTCTGTCAGCAGGTATTCGCCTACTTGGGCGGCATTTGCCACGAGGTTTTCCTGTTCTATCACGTCCAGTACGGCAAGTGCGGCACTGCAAGCCAGGTGGTTTCCGCCGAAGGTGGTTCCCAGTTGTCCGTATATGGCGGTGAACATCGGGCTGATAAGTACGCCACCCATCGGGAAGCCGTTGCCGATGCCTTTGGCTACGGTGATGATGTCGGCTTTGATGCCGTTGTATTGGTGGGCGAAGAATTTGCCGCTACGGCCGTAACCGCTTTGGATTTCGTCCAGTATCAATACGGTATTGTGGGCGGTGCAGGCTTGACGCAGGGCATGCATGAATTCGTCGGTAGGTAGCTGGATGCCGCCTACGCCCTGGATGCCTTCGATGATTACGGCGCAGACGTCACCTTTTGCCAACTCGGCGTTCATCGCTTCGATGTCGTTCAGCGGCAGATACGTTACGTGTCCGCAGTCGTTGATGGGGGCGATGATTTTAGGATTGTTGGTTACTTCTACTGCCAGTGAGGTGCGGCCGTGGAAGGCTTTGGAGAAAGATACCACGCGGGTGCGTCCGTTGTAGAAGGAAGCCAGTTTCAGGGCATTTTCGTTTGCTTCGGCGCCGCTGTTAATAAGGAACAGGGAGTAGTCGTCATAACCACAGACTTTTCCCAGTCGCTCGGCTACCTGCTGCTGCAACTTGTTGATGACGGAGTTGGAATAGAATCCCAGCGTCGCTACTTGTTTGCTTATCATCTCTACATAATGCGGATGCGCATGACCGATAGAGATAACCGCATGACCGCCATAGAGGTCGAGGTACTCTGTACCGTTCTCGTCCCATACGTGGCAGCCCTTTCCCTTGACAATGTTGATGTCGAAGAGGGGATATACGTCGAATAACTTCATAATATAAATTTTGATACAATGTAAATCACTGCTCCGAGAGCAGCGCCTACGAATGTTGCTTTGAGGAAAACCTCTTTATTGAATTTTGCCATATCCTCTAAAAGGCGCTGGGTTTTAACTGCAAACCTACAGTCTCTTCCAGGTTAAACATCAGATTCATGTTGTGTACCGCCTGACCGCTGGCACCTTTCAGCAAGTTGTCGATGCAGGAGATGATGAGCAGCTTGTCGCCGTGTTTCTCCAGATGGATGAGGCATTTGTTGGTGTTCACCACTTGCTTCAGGTCGATGTTCTTGTCTACGATATGGGTAAAGGAATCTTTGGCATAGTATTCCTCGTACATGCGTACGATTTCTTCCAGCGCCACTTTTGTCTTTACTACGATGGTAGCGAAGATGCCGCGGGGGAAATCGCCACGGTAAGGAATGAAATCTACTTCCGAGTCGAAGCTGTTCTGCAACTGCTTGAGCGATTGCTTGATTTCGGGCACGTGCTGGTGCTCGAAAGCCTTGTAGATGCTCAGGTTATTGTTGCGCCAGCTGAAGTGGCTGGTTGCACCCGGCTTTACGCCTGCGCCCGTGCTGCCGGTGATGGCATTCACCATGATGTCATCGTTCAGCATCAGGTGCTTGGCAAGCGGGAGCAGTCCCAACTGGATGCAGGTGGCAAAACAACCCGGATTGGCAACGTGCTTCGCCTTGCAGGTGGCGCGGCGGTTCAGTTCCGGCAGACCATAGATGAAGTCGTGCTCGGGAGAGGCGATGCGGTAATCCATCGAGAGGTCGATGATTCGCAACTCTTCGGGTACGTTGTGGCTTTCCAGGAACTTCTTCGTGTCACCGTGTGCGGTGCAGAAGAAGAGTACGTCGATTTCGTCCAACGGAAGCTGGTCGGTGAATACTAAATCTGTTTCGCCGTACAGTCCTTCGTGTACGTCGGTAATTTTGTTGCCGGCGTTGCTTGAGCTGTTGATGAAAACGATTTCCGCTTCCGGATGGTTGAGCAGCAAGCGTATCAGTTCACCTGCCGTGTATCCGGCTCCGCCGATGATTCCTACTTTTATCATGTTGTTTTATCTTTTAGATTTTCTCGTCTTTATGATTTGCATAATAGGCGCGCAGCGGGGTAGAGGTGACCTTGATAAAGCCTTTGGCATCTTCTGCCGTCCAGCCCTTCTGCATTTCGCCGTATTCGCCGAGCTTGTTCTTCACGAGGTCGTCTTCGCTTTCCACACCTACGGTAGAGAAGCCGAGCGGGCGAAGTTCGAGGATAGCCGTACCGTTTACGTTGCGTTGGCTTTCAGTCAGCATGGCTTCGATGTCGCGCATTACCGGTTCCAGGTATTGGCTTTCGTGCAGGAACATGCCGTACCAGTTGGCTACCTGGTCTTTCCAGTATTGCTGCCATTTACTCAGCGTGTATTTCTCCAGGAAACGGTGTGCACCGATAATCAGCATCGGAGCGGCAGCCTCAAAGCCTACGCGGCCTTTGATACCGATAATCGTATCGCCTACGTGCATATCGCGGCCGATACCGTATGCGGCGCCAATTTCTTCTACCTTCTGGATGGCAAGGATGGGGTCGTCGAACTTCTCATCGTTCACGGCTTTCAATTCGCCTTTCTCAAAAGTGAGGCGCAGCAGTTCGCTGCCTTCTTTCTCGCAATGCTTCAGATAAGCGCTTTCGGGTAAACCCTGTGCAGAGTCCAGAATCTCGCCGCCGCAGATGGATGTACCCCATAAACCTACGTTATAGGAGTATTTCAGTTTGGCAAAGTCGGCAGCAAAGCCGTGCTTGTTCAGGTAGTCTATCTCTTCCTGACGGCTCAGTGCCATGTCACGTGTCAGGGTGATGATTTCCACACCCGGAGCCATCACAAGGAATGTCATGTCGAAACGAATCTGGTCGTTACCTGCACCGGTAGAACCGTGAGCAATGGCATCTGCCCCGATTTCGTTGGCATAGCGCGCAATGGCAAGTGCCTGGAAGATGCGCTCAGAACTTACGGAGATAGGATAAGTACCGTTGCGCAGCACGTTGCCGAATACCATATATTTCAAGCTCTTTTCGTAATATTCCTGTGTCACGTCGATGGTGACGTATTCTTTAGCGCCCAGTTTGTAGGCGTTTTCTTCGTTGGTCTTCAGTTGCTCGGGGCTGAAACCGCCAGTGTTGGCGCAAGCAGCATATACTTCATATCCTTTTTCTTTGGCAAGATACATCACCGTAAACGAGGTGTCCAAACCGCCGCTGAATGCGACTACTACTTTTTTCTTCTTTTCCATATCCTTGTGGTTTTAAATTTTATCATCTTCATGTAACTTCGGGTCGTAGAGCATTGCTGTGCAGATGCAGAACTTCCTGTTCTTACTCACTAATATATCGTGATTGATACAGCCTTCGCAACCTTTCCAGAACGATTCGTCGTCAGTCAGTTCGTTGAAGGTGACGGGGACGTATCCCAGTTCGGTATTCATTTTCATAACGGCAGCGCCGCTGGTCAGACTGAACACTTTGGCATTGGGCCATCGCAAGCGTGCCAGGCGGAATGAAGCGGTCTTAATGCGCTTTGCCAGTCCCAGTCCGCGGAAATCGGGGTGTACAATCAAACCCGACGTTGCCACGTACTGCTTGTTGCCCCAACTCTCTATGTAGGTGAAGCCGGCAAATTCGTCTCCACACAAGGCTATGATGGCCTTTCCCTCTCTCATCTTAGTAGCTACATATTCGTGTGTGCGTTCTGCGATGCCCGTTCCGCGTACCTTGGCTGCTTCCCGGATGGTATCCAAAATCTTGTCCACGTAAACTTCATGTGAGGCATCAGCCACCATCACATCAATTTGTTTCGAATCCATTTCTTTCTTTAGATTAATAATTTTTTTCTTTCTTCATTTACTTTACATTCGGAATGATTTGTGACAGAAAACTGCGCACTTCGTCGTGGGAAGCGGCCTCGTGCACTACCAGCATGATGGTATCGTCTCCGGCAATGGTGCCCAGAATGGCAGGGCATTCCCGGTTGTCGATGTCATAGGCCATGCTGCTTGCATATCCGGGTCGGGTGCGTATTACGGCGATGTTGCCTGAAAACTGAAGTGAAACGAATCCACTGTTCATCAACATTTCGCTTGGGCTTTGGTCGTTGGAGCGTTTGTACATGATATTGTTGGGCAATACATATACATATTTCCCGTTCATGTTGGCTGCTTTGGCTACTTTCAGTTGCTTCAGGTCGCGTGATAAGGTGGCTTGTGTCAGCTCAAAGCCTTCCTTTCCCAAGGCTTGCAACAATTCTTCCTGAGAACTGATGTCTTTGCTTGAGATAATCATCTTGATGGCATCTAACC
>CAJKXC010000013.1 GCA_905203765.1 uncultured Bacteroides sp. | reverse complement strand
CCGGACTGTAAAAGATGAAAAGAGGTTGTGCCAGCATTTTGACACAACCTCTTTTGTATCTTGAATGTAGTGAACTGGGGCATATTTATCGAGCAGAGATATGCCTATTTTGACACATCCCCTTTTGTTATTATATCCCTTTTTTCATCTTGCAGGCTCTAAGAACTTGGTAAATTATTTAAACTGATTCATCAGCCAGATTTCGAAGAATTTATCATACGCTCTATATTCTCCTAATTCACAAGTAACAAAATCTTTATCCAATAATCCCTTTATACCACCCTGTACCGAACTGGCTGTTAACTTATAAGTCTTCAGAAATCTGGAAGAAGTGATTTCTTTGGCTTTTCCCTCTTTGCAGATAGCTATCAAGACTTCTTTCTGCTTAGGAGGAAGCTGGTAAAGAAGAGAAGAATATGTGAAGTTCAATTGGGACAAAATATTATCGACCGCTACATCCACCCTATCCACTGTACATAGTTCACTGTCAGCCGTCATGGTATATAATGAATTAGCTACAAACTGAATATACCATGTAATGCCCTCGAAGCGTTCATAAACCTTATGAACGGTTTCGTCCGTAATGCTTTTATGGTTTGCCGAAAAATGTTTTTTAATAAACTCCGTATATACCTGTACATCAATAGGACGCAGCTCCATGATAGCCGTACTTTGATAAAAAGGACGCGCCGGACTCGTGAATATTTCTCCCATCATGTGGCGTTGAGAACCTGCATATATAAACTTTGCATTCGTACAATGCTGGATATGGGTTCGTAACATAGCCTCGACATTCTTTTCTGGATATTTTGCTATAACTTGAAACTCATCAATAGAAACCAAACAAGGTTTGTTGGCTTGTTCCAGATAATGAAATATCTCGTCCAAGGTAATGGCAGGTGTCTTTATATCTCCCATCTCTAAATTCCAACTTGGGTTTCCTGCAAAATCAAACGATATACCGGTTTTAAGTGATGACAAGCAGCTTAAAAACAAATCCCATGCCTTTCGTCCTCGTGGTTTCAAGCCATTTAAAATTCCTTTTCCAAGCTCAAAAACAAATTCCTGCAGGTTTTTGGTTGCATATATATCAACCAGAAATGTATAATATTTATCCTTTATACACTGTTGATGAAAGCAATGTTCTATCAGACCGGTTTTGCCTAAACGCCGCGGGGATATTAATGCCACATTATTCCCGTTTATAACATAGCGAGTTAACATTTCAGTTTCAGTAATACGATCACAGAAATATTCTGCCGATACATAACCATTGGTGATAAAAGGGTTTATCTTTTCCATTATATGAATGTTTTATACAAAGATAATTATAATCTTATTATAATGCAAGTATTATAACAGTCTTTATTAAGTTCTATTTAAGTCTTGTTTCATGATAAAATATGTAGAGAATATCTTAGGTGAAAAAGAAGAAGTATATTATTAATACAGCTAACAACATGAATATAGGAATATAGTATGCTGTTTATTAAGATATTATGCCATTAATAGGTAACAATCAGGTAGAGCCTGATTTACAGAAAGCTCTTCTGGATACGATGAGAATGATGAATATTGAAAACGACAAGTACTATCAAAAATATAAGAATTTGTATATCAGAGATATACACCCCTTGTAGTTCTGCGAAAACTTTAGTGATTTCGTACATTGGTATGCAAACCCAGGAAGTGGCGATCAAACCTCATGTAAGAGTCGTAATGCGGAATGACGCTGAGCTTCTAGATGAAGTAGTAGTAGTAGCCTATGGTACAGCAACGAAGAGATCTTTTACAGGTTCAGCTACAGAAATCAAAGGAGACCGTATTGCTAACAAAAACCCATCAGAATTATCTAAAGCACTGACAGGTGAAGTTGCAGGTGTGCAAGTGGTATCGACAAGTGGTCAGCCAGGGTCAAATGCAAGCATACGTATTCGCGGATTAGGTTCTGTGAATTCAAGCCGTGCACCATTATATGTAGTTGATGGTATTCCATTTGGTTCTGATTTGAGTGGAATAGATCCGTCTGATATAGAAACAACAACAGTATTAAAGGATGCTACTGCTACTGCGCTTTATGGCTCGAGAGCAGCTAACGGTGTGATTTTGTTGACAACAAAAAGAGGTAAAAAAGGCAAGACTCAAGTAGAAGCGAACGTGAAATACGGTATCAACACTCGTATTATTCCTCTTTATGACACGATGGATAACCCGGAACAGTTTATTGGGTTGACTTGGGAAGGCATAAAGAATAAATATATGTACCGTACGAATAATCCCAAAGATGAAGCTACAGCTAAGCAATTTGCTAGTGAGGATCTTTTTGATCCTGATTATGGTATTGCTCCTGTATATAATATGTGGAATGCCCAGGGAGTTGATTTGATAGATCCAGCTACCGGGAAAGTGAAGGCTGGAGTTTCTCGCAGATATACTCCTGAAAAATGGGAGGATTACATATTCCGCACCGGACAGAAGATGGAAGCTAATGTTAAGATTTCAGGGGGTAGCGAAAAATTGGCGCATTATACTTCTTTCGGATATTTAAAGGATGAGGGTTATTATATCGGATCAGACTTTGAACGCTTCAATGCACGCTCTAATTTATCTCAAGATATTACTTCATGGCTGAAGTCTAATGTTAATATGGCATATAGCTATATGGAACTGAATAAACCCGGACAAGGTGATAACATGAACAACGGTTTCCAATTTATCAACTTCATGCCTGCTATGTTCCCTGTATTCCAACGCGATGAAAATGGAAACAAAATAAAAGATAATGTAATCGGAGGATACTTGTATGACTATGGTATGAATGCCGGATATGGTCGCCCTTATGCTTCGGGCGTGAATCCTGCCGGAGCAATCCAGTTGGACAAAAATGAGTATCAATCACATTCATTCAACGGGAATGCAATGGTTGAAGCAACCTTCTTGAAGGATTTTAAAGCTACGGTTAACTTAGGATTGCAATATCTAGGTACAAAGAATAATGAATTGACCAATCCGTATTATGGTGATGCAGAAGGCTTGGGACGTATTTTCAAGAATATGAGTACGTTTGTTAGCTTCACCTCAAATCAGATTTTGGCGTGGAAGAAAAGTTTCGGAATGCATAACTTTGATGCGTTTGTCGCTCACGAATCTACTTTCTATAAATCATCTGACAATTATGGGCAGAAATCCAAGATTGTTCGCCCCAATAATACCGAATGGTCAAATGCTGTAATTATGGACTATATGGATTCCGAAACTTATGGTTTTGATATGGAAAGTTACTTCGGACAAATAAGATATGATTATAACGACAAATATTTCTTGCATGGAACCTTGAGACGCGATGGTTCTTCACGCTTTGCCAAAGGACAGAAATGGGGTACTTTCGGCTCTGTTGGTGCTGCTTGGGCCATTACTAATGAAGATCTCATGAGAGATATAACTTGGCTGAAGAACTTGAAGTACAAGTTGAGTTGGGGTGTATTAGGCAACCAGGACTTTATTACGAGTCCTACAGTTGCCGGTTATTATCCTTACAATGATTTGTACACAATTGGTAATCTGAATGATGAAATTAGTTTCAGTTTTAAGTACAAAGGTAATCCCAATCTGACATGGGAACGCAGTGAAACGTGGAATACTGGTTTTGAGTTTAACATTGCCGATATCTTAGAAGGTGAAGTAGAATATTACAATAAAACCACTAAAGATATGTTGTTCTTGAAGCAGGTGTCCCCATCATTGGGGTATGCTCAATATCCAGTAAATGACGGTAAAATGGTTAATAGAGGTGTAGAATTCTCTTTGACGGCACATATTGTAAAAACAAACGATGTGAATTTAGATGTTCGTTTAAACGGTGGACACTATACAAACAAGATGACCAAAATGCCAATAGATGATACAACAGGAAAAGAAAAACCGTTGGAAATTCAAGGAGCATATGGTTGGTCAAAGAATCATTCCCTATATGATTTCTACACAAGAGAGTATGCCGGCGTTGATCCGGAAACGGGTATAGCATTATATAATGCATATTATAATGTAAAAGCTAATGGAGACAGAGACTTGATCACTGATATGGTGACATACCAGCAAAACAATAAGATTGAACGCCTGGAAGTTGAAAAAACATCCGATTATAATAGTGCAACTAAGAAATATGTAGGAAAATCTGGAATTCCTACTTTGCAAGGAGGTTTCGGTTTTGATCTCGATGTCAAAGGTTTCCAATTGAGTACCACATTCTCTTATAGCTTAGGCGGGTATGCTTATGATGGAGTATATGCTACTTTAATGGCAGATAACACTCCCGGTTCTGGTAATTGGCATAAGGATATAGAAAAGCGCTGGCAAAATCCTGGTGACATCACAGATGTTCCTCGTTTAACATCCGGATATGACGAATATGCCAATGCTACTTCAACTCGTTTTATTACAAGCCGTTCTTATTTAAATCTGTCTAATGTGAGACTGTCTTACACTTTCCCGAAGAGCTGGATGAATAAAATGAATATTGGTTCCCTGTCTCTCTATGTTTCAGGAGACAATTTACTGTTTATCTCGGCTCGCAAGGGCTTTGTCTCAATGGCGGGTAACACTGTCAGCACAGACCCGAATGAAGACTCCGGCAGTTCCGACAGAAGCCAATATGCTCCATTGAGTACTATCATGGGAGGTATCAAGATTCAATTCTAACTAAATTAAAGCAATAAAATATGAGAAGTATAATATATAAGATAACAACTTATTCTGTACTGGCAGCCTTAGTGTTTTCAGGTTGTAAAGATTCTTTTCTTGAGGAAGATCCCAATGGATACATTTCTTCTGATCAAATTAAAGAAAATGCAGTATGGAACCCTAACATCATGTTAGGTCAGGCATTAGGTACTTATTCTACAACTTTTGCATGGAAAACAGGCGGCACAACCAATCATGATGACTTTGGGCAGAAGTCTATAGATATAGCTACCGACTTAATGAGTGGAGATATGGCGATGAGTGGCGAAACCTATGGTTGGTTTAGTGATGCTGCCAGACTACAGTGTAACACAACAACCAAGAACAGAACCTATATGTTATGGAGATATTATTATCGCATCATCAAAGCCTGCAATGAGATATTTGATACTGTTGGGGGGGATGAGAATGTGCCCGAAAATGAAGATAACCAGAATTATTTTGCTCAAGCCAAAGCACTAAGAGCACACTCTTATTTTAATCTGGTTAACTTATATGCAAAACCGTATGCTGAAGATAAAAATGCCAAGGCCATACCGCTTTACCGTACTCAGGCAACAGCAGAAACATTGGGCCTTTCTACTATAGAAGAAGTATATGAACGCGTCATTACAGATTTGAAAGAAGCAATTGAGATTCTTGAAAAGTTAGAAGAAGAAGGCATCGGTCGCTCGAATGGAACAAAAGATCAAATTGATCAGTGGACAGCTAAAGGTATCCTTGCTTATGCTTATCTGACAAAAGGAGAATATGAGAATGCTGCTGCTCTGACTTCCGACATAATCAAGAATTCCAGTTATCCACTAATGAGTGAAACTGAAATTATCGAGTCAGGATTCCGTAGCATAAATATCGGTTCGTGGATGTGGGCATTTGATATAACTAAAGATAACACTGGAGGCTTGCCTACTTTTTGGGGACAGGTAGATTATTTTACTTATAGCTACTGTTCTGCCGGTGATTATAAGATGATTGATCAGAATCTGTATAATGAGATTCCCGAATCAGATACCCGTAAATTATGGTTTCATAATGGTGCACCATTGATTAGCTGGTACAAATTCTATGATGCTGGAAGAAAGGCAATGGGAGACCGTACATGGACAAACGACATCGTCTATATGAGAGTTGAAGAAATGTATCTGATAAATGCAGAAGCTAATGCACGGACAGGGCATCTGGCTGAAGCAAAAGCGACCTTGAAGGCATTATTGGAGCAACGTGACCAAACTGTAGCAGAACAAGTAGAGAACATGAATGCAGACCAACTGTTGGAAAACATATACTTCAACTGGCGTGTTGAAATGTGGGCTGAAGGACGTGGATTACTCACGCTAAAACGTTTCCACAAATCAATGGTACGTGGTGAAAATAACTATGCATTGACAGGTGAAACAATTGCATACGATGACTCCCGACTGGTATTTGAGATTCCAGAACGAGAAATAACAAACAATCCAAATTTACAGAAATAACGAGTTGCTATTTCTGTTGAAATCATTAAGAGAAAGAGGTTGGGTATTTGCCCAACCTCTTTCTCTTTCAAACTGTACCTGAATTATTAGAAGCGTCACGCCCTTGCGTATCAGCATAATCGTAAATTAACCCATAAATAGTTTCAATTACAATTGAAACTTCCATATAATATTTCAGATTCATCAACTACAAATACCCTTCTTCACAAACATTTATTTACAGGAATTTTCATTAGATAAATGAAGGATGAGCTTTATTCATGCTATTAATATAGTGGTAATAGCTGGTAATCATTCTTGAGAAATAAGCCTCGTATATTGAGAAAGTGTCTCCTTAAGTGGAAACTATTAACCATTTTGTAGAAATAACTCATTGATATATAACGACTAATAACTGATAATGGTATAAACATAGTATTTCTCCAATATTTCTATTTATGTTATAATAGCTTCTATTAGACATAAGAGGAATAAGGCAAAGTTCTTGTCAAAATATAAATCTTTATATATCAGGCACATACACACCTTGTAGTTCTGCGAAAACTTTGGTGATTTCATACATTGGTATGCAGACACAAGAAGTAGCGATAAGACGTACTGTAAAAGTAACATTAAAGGCTGATACAGAGATGCTTGACGAAGTACTGGTTGTAGCTTTCGGTACAGCTAAGAAATCGGCATTTACTGGTTCGGCAGCGGTTGTCGGCACTGAAGAATTGTCCAAGCGCATCACTACAAATGTTTCTGACGCTTTGGTAGGTTCAGTAGCAGGTTTGCAGATGCGCGGAGGTACGGGAGCACCGGGCTCTAACGACGGTAAAATCAATATCCGCGGTATTGCTTCTATGTATGCAAGTACCGACCCGCTGATTATTGTAGATGGCGCCCCCTATACAGCCAACTTATCCAACATTCCACAAAATGATATTGAATCTATCTCTGTATTGAAGGATGCTGCATCTGCTGCTCTTTATGGCGCTCGTGGTGCTGCCGGTGTTATCATTATCACTACAAAGAAGGGTAAGACTCAAGAAGCCGTAGTGAATGTAGATGTGAAATGGGGTGTGAATACCCGTGGCGTTCAAGACTACGACGTCATTACGGATCCGGGAGAATATTATGAAGCTTACTATTCACAACTCTATAACTATTCGCGTTATAGTCAAGGTCTGAATGCCGCGGCTGCAAATTCTTGGGCTAACCAAAAGATGCTTAGCGACCTGAAATACAATGTTTATACCGTACCCGATGGTCAGATGTTGATTGGTGCAGACGGAAAGTTGAATCCAAATGCTACGTTAGGACGCAAATATAATTATAAAGGTACAGACTACTATCTGCAGCCCGATGACTGGAAAGACATGGCCTACAAAAGTGCCCTGCGCCAAGAATACAATGTCAGTGTAAGTGGCGGCTCCGACCGTTCGTCTTTCTATGCCAGCCTTGGTTATCTGAACGAAGACGGTATTATAGAGAATTCGGGCTATGACCGTGTCAGTGCACGTATTAAAGCTGATTATCAAGCTAAGAAATGGCTAAAGTTGACTGCCAATGTGGGCTATATACACTCCAACCAGGAATCCAACCCGAACATGAGCACTAACGGAAACAATACAAACCTAATGTATTATACCAGCAGCATTGCACCTATTTATCCTGCATTGGTACGTGTGGTAGACGCTAACGGCAATATAGTGGTAAAAAAAGACGAGTGGGGTCATGATGGTTATGACTACGGTCTAAACGATTACGAAGGTCTCGGTACCCGTCCTTTCATGTCTAACGGTAACCCGTTAGGAGCCAATAAGTACAATCAGGTTAAGTCTATCGGTGACCAACTGAACGGTACCTTTATGGCTGACGTCAACATAACCAGCTTCTTAAAAGCAAATGCAACAAGCACCGTCATCCTGGGACAGACTAATTATTCGGATTATCAGAATATGTTTTATGGTCCGGCAGCAGGTACAAACGGTAGAATTCAGAAGACTGGTACTACCGGATTCAGAACCAACAACAGTCAAACCCTGACTTACTTCCAGGATTTCGGCCAACATAATGTAAACGTGATGATAGGACACGAATACTACAAGGCTACCACCAAATATCTGGCAGCTACGGCAAAGGGTGGCTTCTCTCCTGACATTCCGGAAATCAATGCTTTTGCAACGAAAAACGATGCCAATTCTTATACTACAATATATAATGTAGAAGGTTATTTTGGCAACGCCCAATACAACTACGATGAAAAGTACTTCGTATCTGCATCTTTCCGTCGCGATGCTTCTTCATACTTTGCCAAAGCCAACCGTTGGGGTAACTTCTGGTCGGTAGGTGCCGCCTGGAGAATCACCAAAGAAAACTTTATGGAAAGCTACTCTTCCTGGCTGGACGAACTGAAACTAAAGGCATCCATCGGACAACAGGGTAATGATAATATAGGCAACTGGGCATACACCGACCTGTACACACTGACTGCGACAGATGAAAAAACCATGTCGCCTACATTCTATCGCATAGGTAATCCGGATATTACTTGGGAAACTACAACGAATATCAATGTCGGCGTAGAATTCAGTTTCTGGAAAGGCCGACTGGTAGGTAATGTAGATTTCTATACCAAGAAGACCAGCGATTTGCTTTTCTGGCTGTCTGTTCCGGAATCTGCCGGTTCACGCGGTTACTATGGCAACTTGGGCGACATCCGCAATACGGGTGTGGAACTTGCTTTGACCGGAACCATTATACGTACAAGAGATGTGGATTGGAGTATATCAGCAAACTTGTCACACAACAAAGCCAAGATACTCTCCCTGCCTAAATCAAAGACCGGTACTAATGGTGGTTTTGCAGAAACCAATTCTACGGATATTGCTCAAAACTGGTACGAAGAGGGTGGTCCGCTCTACAATGCATTCTGTGCGGAGTATGCCGGTGTCAACGAAAAGGGTGAGGCAACTTACTGGGTAGACGAAAATCTGAAAGGCTCTACCAGCAGACCGGGTAAGGAACATTCTTACACTACAACCAATCCTAATCAAGCTACCAAGTATGCACAAGGCGATGTACTTCCAAAAGTATATGGTGGTTTCAACACCTCACTGCGTTTCCGTGACTTCGACTTATCCGCATCCTTCGACTATCAGATAGGTGGAAAGATGAGCGACAACCGTTACGCATCCCTGATGGCTCCTTGTGAAAACTCTGCCAGTGCAGGTTCCAATTTCCATAAGGACTATATCAAATCATGGAGCCCTAATAATACATCAAGCAATATTCCCCGTTGGCAATATGGTGACAAATACACGGTGTTCACCAATTCGGATCGTTTCCTGACTAATGCCAGCTATCTGAACTTTCAGTCGTTCACAGTGGGTTACACATTGCCCAAGAATCTTCTGAAGAACATAGCAAAGATACGCGTCTATGCTGCCGGTGAAAACTTATGCTTCTGGTCGGCACGCAAAGGATTCGACCCCCGCTATTCTTACGAAGGCAACAAGGATATAACGGCATACTCCCCCGTGCGCAACATTTCAGGAGGTGTTCAAATAACATTCTAAACTAATAAGTGACATTGAATATGAAAAAAATATTAATTCCATTCTTGACTGTTGCATTCGGGCTTACCCTTGCAACAAGTTGTATTGAAGAAATTGACCCACAATCATCTACTATTACCAAGGATCAGGCTGCTAATGCTCCCGGTTCGTACCAGGGTTTTGTAGATGGTATAACTTCTTCCCTGGCCGGCAAATTCAAATTCGGCTCCGGTCCTGACGATAGATATCCTTATGACTACGGTTATCCCTCCTTCTACCAGATGCGTGATGTGATGGGACAGGATATTGCTCTCAGTCGCTCGGGACACCAATATACCACTTGGTACAGTTGTGGTGTCGCACTTGGACCTCAGTATCTTCTGTGCCAGTTCCCCTGGACGTATTACTATAGCTGGATTAAGAATTGCAATACCGTTATTTCATTGGCTGGCGAAAATCCCGATGCGGATAAAATAGCAGGTGCGGGTATTGCCTATGCTATGCGGGCTATGTTCTATATGGACATGGCGCGTATGTTTGCGGCCAAAACTTACGCACTCGACAAAAATGCTGAAACAGTACCTATAGTAACTGAAACGACTGCTCTCACTGATTTAGCTAATAACCCCCGCGCCACTAATGAGGTAATGTGGGCATTTATTCTGTCTGATCTCGAAAAGGCCGAACAATATCTGGCCGATTACGTACGCCCCGACAAGTTAACTCCTGACCAATCAGTTGTATACGGTTTGAAGGCACGCGCTTATTTGGTAATGGAAGATTGGGCAAATGCAGAAAAATATGCCAAGCTTGCACAGAACGGTTACCAACTTATGGGTGAAACCGATTATACAGACAGAGATACAGGCTTTAATACACCCAACTCTTCTTGGATGTTCGGACTGAAATACAAAGATACTGATGAAAATATTCTGTTGAACGATGCCGACAGTTCATGGGGGTCTTTCATGTGCCTTGAAGTGAACGGTTCGGGATGTGGTTATGCTTCCAGCTACGGTCATAAATTCCTTATCGACCGCCATTTATATGAGACTATTCCGGAAACCGACTTCCGTAGAAAATGCTTCGTTGACTTCAAGATTGCAGAGTTACCGGAAGAAGAACAACTGGAAGCTCTGAAAGCTTATACCAAATTCCCTGATTGGGTATATTTCTCCGGTAACAAGGACGGTGAGGGCGTAGGCGGATTGTCACTGAAGTTCCGCGCAGCTAAAGGCGGTAACGACAACCAATACCTGGGATTCCTGGTATCCGTCCCCATGATGCGTGTTGAAGAAATGTATTTGATTGAAGCTGAAGCTGCCGGTATGCAGGATGAATCCAGAGGTATCGCCCTGCTGACAGCATTTGCCAAGAGCCGCGACGCTTCTTATGTATATGGCAAACACAATGAATCTTATGGCAATCCTGCCAACTCTGCCTTCCAAAATGAAGTATGGTGGCAACGCCGCGTAGAGCTTTGGGGAGAAGGATTCGCTACCTTCGACATCAAGCGTCTTAACAAGGGCATTATCCGTAGTTATCCCAATACTAATCATGTGGAGACTTACCGCTGGAATACCACCACTCCTCCCGATTGGATGAACCTCTGCATCGTTCAGAGCGAGACTAACTACAATACAGCTTGTACAAACAATCCGACGCCTATAGCACCGACATCAGATTCGGATGAATATGCTTGGTAATATGGGCTTATAACATTAAAAAATTAAGAATATGAAGAATTATATCTATAGCTTATTCATGGTGCTCCTTGCCACTGTCGGCATGACATCATGTTCAGAAGATGAAGGGACGAACCCGGGAGGAGACTCCAAACCCAACGTCGTTGTGTACCAGTTTACACCGGAAGCACCTTATAATGCCGACAATGACGTTTTACTCCGGATAGCTGCCAACAATAAGGTAGAAGAAGCCTACTATTTAGCAGAGGCGACAGCCGACAAAGACACACATATTGCCTCAATGGGTGAAGACGGTTATATGGATTATGTAATTAAAAACGGTACTAAAGTTGACGGTCTCTCGGGAGCATCGGACAGTGATGTGACAGTGACCGGTATGATAGGCGCGTACACCATTACAGTCGTAGCAGTGAACGGCAATGCCAAGATGGCGGCAGAAACAACCTTCACGGGATTGAAGTGGGAATCGATTGGCATAGGAATAGTATCAAGTACGTTCTTCGGCGGCGATGGAGAATGTGAGTTCTACAAATCGAGCCCGGTACTTAAATATAAGGCTATAGCACCTTTTGAGGATGGTTATGACCTTGTACTTGATGTTGCCGGCAATAATAGCGTAACTGTGGCCCAACAAGCTGTTTATAGTTCTTACGGTGCTTACGGTACGCTTTATGCTTCGGGCAATGGGGCACTCTCAGGCAATCAGATTGTTGTTAATCTGACATATCAAGTGTCTGCAGGTAGCTTTGGTTCCTTCACAGAGGCTTTCATCTTGCCAAGTGAAGAATGATGAATTTAAAAGCTATCATTCAAGAAATTAAAGATTGAAATTTGGGATGAACTCCCAAGTGTTTTCTAAATAAAGTGTTTTAAGGCCGCCCACTGTGAAGTGAGCGGCCTTTCTATATATAAAGGTATAAAGGGATTCAAAAATCAAAAGAGTCCGGCAACTCCTTCTTTCAGTATATCAACTAATATAGGTTTTACTCCGCTGACAAAACATTCCACAGCGATAACCATCAGGATAAGTCCCATCAAACGCATCATCACGTTATTGCCTGTTTCGCCCAGGACTTTCACCAAGCGCGTAGAAGCACGCAAGATAAAGAAGGTGATCAGATAGATGAAAGCAATCATACCTATTAACACTCCTTTCATCTGGATAGAGTGAGCGTCTTGCATCAGCACAATGGCATTGGCAATAGCACCGGGACCGCAAAGCATAGGGATGCCAAGTGGAGTGATGGAGATATCATCGGCGTACGTTTTTATTTCCTCATCTTTCAGTTTCATCGGAGTATAGCGAGCCTGCAACATATCGAAACCGATTTTGAAAATGATGACACCGCCTGCTATACGAAAGCCATTAGTAGAGATACCGAAGAACTTAAAAAGAAATTGTCCGGCAAAGGTAAAGACCATAATCGTAACAAAAGCCACCAAAGTAGCACGCGAGACAACGGTTTGCCGTTCTTTTTCGGTCATGCCATGCGTCATGGTCAAGAATACCGGCATCGTTCCAAGAGGGTTGGTCAGCGTAAAGAAGGAAGTAAAACAAAGCAAAGCGAAAGGTAAGATAGTCTCCATAGCTATATTTTTAGACGTTACTGCTGACAAAAATACAACTAAATCTTACAACGTCACAAAATTTGCATCAATTCTTTTAAATTGCGGATGTGATAAGTCGGCTGGAAAGGAAGTTCCGTTTTCCCGGTTACATCATAAAAGGCTTGATGCATCCCGACTCCCCGCGCTCCGGTGATATCATTTTCCCAGCTATCGCCGACCATCAAAGAGTCGCGCAGCCCGGACTGGGTAGTAGAAAGGGCAAAATGGAAAATCTCAGGCCATGGTTTCAGCACACCAATATCATCGGACAAAACAACCTTCTTGAAGTAATGGTCAATATCTGCCGAACGCATTTTATGGCACTGAAGTTCCTGGAAGCCATTAGAAAGTATATATAGATTATACCTTGTAGACAAATATTCCAACACTTCCCGCGCATGGGGCATCAACTTACTTTTAGTAGGAATCACGGAGAAGAAATCATCCGAGAAATTCTTCGCCAAAGTGGCATCCCCTGCCCCGACTGCTTCCAAGGGATATAAGAAACGTTGGCGATTCAGTTCTTCTTTCGTTACCTGGCCATTGCCATACTCTTCCCACAACTCCACATTACGACGCTGATAGAGTGTGTAGAAATGCTGGAAAGACTGAAAAAAGCGGTCGTACCCATACTTCTGATACATTTCTTCAAATGTATCGCGAGCATTCTGCGAGAATGCCCAAAGGGTATCATCTAAATCGAAAAACAGGTTCTTATATTGATATGCCATATCTAAGGATGATATATAAAGCTGAAACGCAGATTATCGCAAATTTACGCAAAAGCAACCAAATACTTTGCGTAAATCTGCGATAATCTGCGTTTCAATCAGTGCCACACAAATGTGTTATTTCACTTGAATAACCAGGTATCTGGATACACTCCAGAATTCTTTCGGATTCGTTATCTTCAAGGTCAGCTGTCCTTTATCATCTTTCTCCAAGGCATAAGAGCCTGCCGGATGAGTGGTCAGGATGTCAGCATCCTTAGAATACAACTTGATTTCTTTGGTAGTGCGAAGGTCGACCTGCGTAAAGTAGTCCTTATTCACATCACCGTCTTTCAAGACCTCACCTTTCTTAAAGAGTCCCGAGCCGGAGAGAATCTTCTGGTCTTTCAATTCCTTCTTTGTTCCGAATACAAACCAAGCGGTATTGAGTTCTTTGTCCTGCTCTGCCACAGTCTTGGCTTTGGCTTCATTTTCGGCAGACAACATCTCTTTGTCGGCAGACAAACCGCTTACGGCAGCATCCAACTCCTGAATACGGATATTCCGGGAAGCAAGTTCAGCCTGCAATTCCTCAATACGCTGAGTCTTTGCAACCAGTTCCTGAGTCAATGCCTCAACAGCCTTCTTCAATTGAACAGAACTATTCTTGCTGTTCTTTAATTGGGCTTGCAATTTGGCAATCTGCTCCTTGTTTTCTTCCATCTGCTTGCGGATAAACTCAATGTCCGAAGTAATCTGCTGTTTGGCACTCAGTGAACCTTCAGCCACAGCACCACGTTGCAAATCTACGCGGCTTTCGGCTGCATTGATTTGGCGGAATCCCTCCGAAATATCATTGAAAGTACCCATCATTTCATCCAGTTCAGCATTACGCTGGGTCAGTTCCATCAGAAGAGAATCATTTTCAGCTTTCAACTGGTCTTTCTTACCACCCGAAAAGCTGTCACACGAAGCCATTACGGCTGCGCATACAATTAAAACTGCTAACTTTTTCATACGCTTTTGTTTTACGTTTTGTTAATGAAGTTATTTAATCGTCTATTCCTGCTACTACAATCACAATTTCACCACGCGGTTCGTTGGCAGTGAAATGCTCTATCAGCTCGGCAAGGGTACCGCGTACCGTCTCTTCATGTATTTTAGAGATCTCACGCGAAACAGATGCCTGGCGTTCTGCACCGAAATGCTCGGCAAATTGCGTCAAAGCCTTTACCAGTCTATGGGGAGATTCGTAAAATACCATCGTGCGATATTCTGTCGCTAATGTCTTTAAACGTGTCATGCGCCCTTTCTTCTGCGGAAGGAAGCCTTCAAAACAGAATTTTTCATTAGGCAACCCGGAAGCAACCAATGCCGGAACAAAAGCCGTAGCTCCCGGCAGACACTGCACTTCGATGCCGTTGCGAACACACTCCCGTACGACCAAGAAACCCGGATCGGATATTCCGGGGGTACCGGCATCCGAAATCAAGGCGACCGTTTCTCCACCCTTTATTCTATTAACAACACTTTCCACCATTTTATGTTCATTAAATTTATGGTGGGACTGCATTGCATTCTTTATTTCAAAATGTTTCAGCAATATGCCGGAAGTGCGGGTATCTTCGGCAAGTACCAGATCGGCTTCCTTCAGAATCCGGATAGCCCGAAAGGTCATATCTTCCAAATTTCCTACCGGAGTAGGTACTACATATAGTTTTCCCATATTCACTTGGTGATTTAGCTGAAGTATTTTTTGAGGAGTTCAATAAAATCAATGGTTGCTTCATTCTCTTCGTCCGGATGTACCTCAGACATGAAAACCTTCATCGCTTCATCCAAAGAAGAAGCCTCACCTACCCGACACACAACCTCATTCATCCGCGCAGCATTACCCTCGAAAAGTTCACGGGTAAAACGGAATGAATCATTCAGACTGATGGCATGGCGTAAATCCGTAGCAGGCTTAATGCGTTCTGCCAGGATAGGAGAAACCGTTTCGGTTTTGGGAGTAGTTGTTTCAACGGGAGAAGTAGGGACAATGATAGGCGCCTCATCCAGCAACTTCTGCAACGCATCCAAACGCGCTTTCATCTGCTGAATATTTCGTTTTGCCACTATCTTCAATGCCGGATTGGCATCACTCGAAATAGCTTGCATCAAACACTTCAATTCCTGAATGTCTAGTTCTATGTCACTTAATAAGGTTTGCATATCCTTCACACCGTCTGTGTTAACGCCACAAATGTAGAAATAAATAATGAAAAAATATCGGAAAGCAGACAAAAGTATTATTTTTGCACTCAAATATAACTCTTAGAAACATGGTATTATTTTCGGAAGATCACATACAGGAAACCAAACGCAGAGGAAGAATCGAAGTAATTTGCGGCTCGATGTTCTCCGGCAAGACAGAAGAACTGATACGCCGATTGAGGCGTGCCAAATTTGCCAAACAACGTGTAGAAATATTCAAGCCCGCCATAGATACCCGCTATTCCGAAGCAGATGTAGTGTCCCACGATAGCCATTCCATAGCTTCGACCCCTATCGATTCATCGGCAAGTATCCTGCTGTTTACTTCAGAAATCGATGTGGTAGGCATTGACGAAGCCCAGTTCTTCGACAGCAGTCTGATTGATGTATGCAACCAGCTTGCCAATAATGGCATACGCGTCATTGTTGCAGGTTTGGATATGGACTTCCGCGGTAATCCTTTTGGCCCCATGCCCGGACTATGCGCCATTGCGGACGAAGTAGCCAAAGTGCATGCCATTTGTGTGAAATGCGGAGAGCTGGCCTCTTTCTCCCACCGTACTGTCAAGAACGATAAACAAGTCTTGTTGGGAGAAACGGCAGAGTACGAGCCACTATGCCGTGAATGCTATCAACAGGCCACCCAGGCAGACCGGCAAACGGCGAGCGATTAAGGAAACCATAAAATCAGAACTCTATGGAGCGTAAAAAAATCACATTCGACAGTTTCATCCGTGGCGTCATACTTGGCGTTATTATCATCGGTATTCTTATGCTCCTCAAGCGTTTGAGCAGTGTGTTGCTACCTTTTTTCATCGCATGGCTCATTGCTTATTTAATTTATCCGCTGGTTACCTTCTTCCAATATAAATTAAGGCTCAAGAACCGGATTGTCTCCATCTTTTGTGCCTTGCTTACTCTGCTGGCAATCGGTGCCATTGCATTCTATCTGCTTGTACCTCCTATAATTCAGGAGTTTGCCCGGGTAAAAGATTTGCTGATAGAGTACTTCTCCGGTGGTACGCACGATGGCAATGTCCCCAAAACGCTGTCAGAATTCTTGCGAGAAAATATAGACCTGCAATTCCTTACCCAACTGTTCAACGAAGAGAATTTGCTGGATGCACTCAGGGATGCAGTTCCTCGGGTATGGTCTTTATTATCAGAGTCAGTCAGTTTCTTATTCAGCTTCTTTGCATTCTTTATTATCCTTCTGTATATAGTCTTCATATTGCTGGATTATGAGAGTATCTCCGAAGGGTGGACTCACCTGGTCCCGGAAAAATACCGTTCTTTCGTTGTAGGAATACTGAACGATATAAAGGACGGCATGAACAGATATTTCCGTGGTCAGGCCTTTGTTGCTTTGTGCGTAGGCATTCTATTCAGTATCGGCTTTCTGATTATCGATTTCCCTCTTGCCATCGGATTGGGACTGTTTATAGGCGCCTTGAACTTAGTGCCCTATCTGCAAATCATCGGTTTTATCCCCACTATTATGCTTGCGATATTGAAAGCTGCCGATACCGGTGGTAATTTCTGGATCATTCTTGCTTCGGCTACCGCCGTATTTGCAATCGTACAAGCCATCCAGGACGGGTTCATCGTACCCCGCGTCATGGGAAAAATAACGGGATTAAATCCGGCCATTATCCTATTGTCTCTATCGATTTGGGGGTCATTAATGGGTATGTTGGGCATGATCATTGCCCTTCCTCTTACTACCCTCATGCTTTCCTATTACCAACGTTTCATAATCAATCGGGAAAATATTCACAAATTAGAACCTACTGATAATCAAGAAGGAAAAACTCAAGAGAAAGATTAACAAGAACTTTTCCTCTTTATTCCCTTGCATTTTCAACAAAAGTGCCTATCTTTGCACCCGCTTAACAGCAATAAGGATTGAATCGCTAGCTCAGCAGGTAGAGCACAACACTTTTAATGTTGGGGTCTTGGGTTCGAGCCCCAAGCGGTTCACTGAAAGAAAAAGCTCCTACAATATCTTGATATTGCAGGAGCTTTTTTCATGGTATCAAACCATCATGGAAGAATGCAGTATTTGGCTGACGGATTGATTTAAATAATCTTCAAAGCGGGCGTCAAACTTATATTCTCCGATTTGTATCAGCGGTTTGGTCAGTCCATGGAAATCACTGCCGCAAGTCATCAGGCACTTGCGTTTCAAGACTTCTGCAGCAAAATAATCTATTTGAAGGCTATCATGGTAGTTATTAAAGACTTCGAGGCCCTCTGCACCTTTGTCCAGCAGTTCCTCGACAAACTGTTCTTTACCTTTCAGGTTTAGTCCAGGATGGGCAACAACCGGTATTCCACCGTTGTCGCGGATCATTTCGATGGCATCCCGATACTCCATGTAACGGATGGGGACAAAGGCAGGTTTGCCTTGCGCAAAGTAGTCCAGATAGAAATTGATATAAGGCATATCGCTTCTTGAGCCTCCCTGCTGATAGGGAACAAGCAATGAAGATTGATATTTCTCGTCCGAAAGCATGACTTCGGCAATCAACTCTCCCGTAGGTAACTTACCACCAGCCCTTTCCATTACCGCATCTGCATCTATCACAAAACCAAGATGCTGCAAATTACTGATCATCCCGGCAAACGAATCCATCACCTTGCCGGCAATATCCTCTTCGAGTACAGCGAAATCATTGGACTTCCAATCAATCTGATACCCTAATACGTGTAAATTGATACCCTCATAACAACAATCGATTTCAATTCCCGGAATAAAACCAATGCCGGCCTGACCGGCTAAAGAAACAGCTTCTGCGTTCCCTTTCACGGAATTATGGTCTGCGACAGCAAACGTCCGCATCTGCCGGGCAATACATTTGTCGATAAGCTCGGCAATACTGAACTCGCCGTCACTGCTGAATTGAGAATGAATATGCAAATCTGTCTGATACATAGCTTTGAAATGTTTGGGGCAAAGATATAAAAATAGCCCGGACCATTTTTATTATTGAAACATTTTCCTACCTTTGCGGCATGACAAAGACATTAAAATCGGATTTGGTTTAGTAAACAATCTGTGTTGCCGATACAGATTGTCCCCTTCGTTTGCTCTCGGGAACTCCTTTCGAGAGTAGTTTTCTATTAATATAATTCAAGTTTAATCTGCGTACAATGTGACGGAAGCATTGCTATGCTTTCACAGTGTAGGCAAAATACATTAAGACAATGAGTAACGAAAATAAAACCATTCACGATTTCGAACTAAATTTAATTTGCGACTTCTTTTCCAATATGAAGCGGCAAGGCCCCGGAAGCCCCGAAGCAACGCTGAAGGCATTGAGCTTTATAGATAATCTGACCGGCGAATCCCTTATCGCCGACATCGGCTGCGGAACAGGCGGCCAGACGATGGTACTGGCTCAGAATGCCCCGGGACAGATTACCGGACTTGACCTCTTTCCGAAATTCATAGAGATATTCAACTGCAATGCTGCAAAGCTGAATCTACAAGATAGAGTGAAAGGCATTGTCGGTTCGATGGATGCCCTTCCTTTCGAGAAAGAATCATTAGATCTGATCTGGTCCGAAGGTGCCATTTATAATATCGGCTTTGAACGGGGACTGAGAGAGTGGCGCGAGTACCTGAAACCAGGGGGATACATTGCCGTCACTGAAAGTTCGTGGTTTACGGACGAACGTCCTAAAGAAATCAACGACTTCTGGGTGGATGCTTATGCCGAAATAGATACGCTCCCCCACCAAGTGACCAAGCTGTACAAAGCAGGCTATCTCCCTGTCGCTACATTTATTCTGCCGGAAAGCTGCTGGACAGAGCATTACTTTGCTTCGAAGGTTGCAGCCCAGGAGATTTTCCTTAAGAAGTATGCGGGAAATAAAACCGCCGAAGAATTCAGCACGCTTCAAACTGTTGAAGACGAACTATACCACAAGTATAAGGAATTCTACGGCTATACATTCTTCATTGCAAAGAAGACGGAGCAATGATTTATTTAAATAGTCGCAGTTAAAAAGGCTACTGATTATTGACACTGCCGGGCTAAGTGCCCGGCAGTGATTTTTTAAGAATAAAGTTATTTGCTTGCCAAGTGATAAATATTCTTCATATCCTGGCTTGCAAGCTTCTTGAAGTTTCCTATGATCAGGCTGCCACCGTGGCTGCACTTGCGAACCATTTCTTCAATCTCTTCCTCAGAAATCTCGCGGCCTATCAACTCTTTGATGCTAACTGGCATACCGATGGTGCGATAAAAATCCTCCATTCTCTTGATGCCCAGCAGAGCCGTATGCTCCGGGGCGGTGAAATCATTGGCAACCCCCATTACGTTGACCGCAAAACGTACAAAGCGCGAAACATTCTCCTTATAGACATAACGCGCCCAACTGCACCACAAGGCGGCAAGCCCTGCTCCGTGTGCCACGTCGAACATAGCACTGAGTTCGTGCTCCAACTGGTGCGTAGCAAAGTCGCTTGTCGTGCCACAGCCCGTCAAGTCATTATGCGCCAGGCTGCCTGCCCACATGATTTGGGCACGGTGGCGGTAGTCTTCCGGATTTTGCAACACTTCCAAAGCACTGTCCTTCACCGTACGAAGCAGTCCTTCCGCCAGTTCATCGGTCAACGTCATGTCATCATCGTGCGAGAAATAACGCTCCATGGTGTGCATCATAATATCCACGACTCCACAAGCCGTCTGATAGGCAGGCAGAGTATAAGTCCGTTCCGGGTTCATCACTGCAAACTTGCAACGGCAGATATTATTCGAATAGCCCATTTTTATATCACCGTCTTCATTGGTGATAACAGCGCTGTCACTCATTTCGCTTCCGGCAGCCGGAATACTCAGCACTGTACCTATAGGAAGGCAACTCTCCGGTTTGGCGGCACCCGTAAAGAAGTTCCACACTTCACCGTTATAAGGTACTCCATAGCCGATGGCCTTCGCAGAGTCAATCACGCTTCCACCGCCTACAGCCAAGATAAAATCTACTTTCTCCCGACGACAGAGTTCAATGCCCTGATGTACCAATGAGAGGCGTGGATTGGGGACTACCCCACCCAGCTTGATATATCCTATGCCTTCCGCCTCTAACAAACGGCATACTTTATCGAGCAAACCGGAACGTTCCGCACTCTTTCCACCGTAATGAACCAGTACTTTCGTTCCGCCATACTGCTTTACCAACTTCCCGGCCTGTTCTTCCGAACCTGCTCCGAACACGACTTGCGTGGGAGCATAATAATTAAAATCTTTCATTTCTTCAATATACTTAATTTGAAATTATGCTGATATAAGTAACCGCAAAGCTATTGATTATATCAGCAAAAACAAAGGAGACAACACGAATAATCCATGTTCCCGTCATTTTATAAAAACAAGCTGTCGGCAGCCAATCCATTTGTACAGAAAAAATAACGTCCCAGTTTCTTTATTGTTTTCCCGTCAGGGCACCTTCTGAGCGGGGCCGGAGAATTTTACTAAAAATCAGTTGGGTATTTAGTAAAAACCTGACTGAATTTTAGTAAATACCCAACTGAATTTTAGTAAAAAAACGGGGAACGTTTTTTTATTGTTTCGATTTTTCAATTCCTGTAACGCAAAGTCACTATGCTTATTCCCGAAAGCATTCGGAAGAAGGTTTTACGCTTCCGATACAGTCTCTGCCTCCGGCGTATACGGATGCGTGAACCAGAAGGAAGAACCTTCGCCCTCTCCACGGGATTCAACCCCGATCTGTCCACCCATTCGCTCCACCAGACTCTGGCAGATAGACAGTCCGAGCCCGGCGCCTTGCACAAACGAGTCGAGTTTTGCAAAACGCTGGAAAACCTCTTGTTGCTTTTCGGGCGGAATGCCTTTTCCCGTATCCGTCACCCGGAAACGCACCTGATTGCCATTCTCCAAAGCGTAGGAAATGGTGATTGACCCTTCGGCGGTAAACTTCAAGGCATTGGTCATGAAGTTAGAAAGCACCTGCGTGATCCGGTTCTTATCGCTATAGATAGCCAGTTGCGGCGAGCTTTCGTCGAAACGCAGTTCTACCGCCTCATTGGTATTCTTCTGCTCGAACGTAGTGATCACCTCCCGGCAAAGTTGGGGCAGTTCTACCCAAGCCTCAGTAAAATCTATCGTACCGGCCTCTATTTTGGAAATGTCCAGGATATCGGAGATGAGGTTGAGCAGCAGCTCGTTGTTCTTCTCCACGATAGACATATACATTTTGCGTTCTTCCACCTCGTTGGTCTCGGCAAGCAGACTCGAGAAGCCTACAATGGCATTGAGGGGAGTACGTATTTCGTGGCTCATGTTTGCCAGGAATGCTGATTTGAGTTTATCCGACTCTTCAGCTTTTTCCTTAGCCTGAATCAACTCCAACTCCACTTTCTTGCGGGTAGTGATGTCGGTAGCCAACTCCATGATAGCCCACCGGCCATCGAGCCACTCGAGCGCCAGACTCTGAATGGTGTACCAACGCTCGGTAAAAGGATTGTAGTCTTCCCAATATTGAACACCTGTGGGTTGGCGGTTGGCATTAAGCAACTTAGCCTTCGGGCAATGCTTGCAGGGGCCCTCCAGTCCGGCATTCAGCATTACCCAGCACTTTGCATTATCCGGCACTTGTCCTGCCTCTTCCCTGAAAGGCTTGTTCGCAAAAATCACTTCCAACGATTCGTAATCGCTAACGAAGATATTGGTATTGATATTGTCCAATACCTTTTGCATGGTCCGCTGCGACTGATGCAAGGATGTTTCTACCTGCCAACGCTTCGTTGCGGTAGATACGATTTGCGAGATCTGGCTCATCAGTTCCACATCCTTTTTGTCCCATTTCTTATCCCAGCAGAAGTTAAACGAAAGGAATCCGAAATGTATGCCCAGTTGTGACAACGGGAAGACGGCAATCGCCTTTACGCCCTGTACTTCCAACATTTGCGTGATAAAGGGATCGAGCGAATAAATATCGGACGTACAGATGAGGTTATCTTTGGCAAGCATATCAAACCAAGGCTTTCCGGCTTCGATAGTCATGCTTCGCAAGTAATCTATGGCAGGTTCAATGCCGTCATTACACCATTCATTGGTACATCCATAGGTCACTCCATCGAGATGGTTTTCCCATGTAGCCAAGCGGTCAACACCGGTATATCGTCCTATTTCAGCAAGCGCCATGTTCATGGCTGTAGGTATATCTGGTTCCAGCTGCAATATTTGCAACACTTTGATGAACAATGCCTGACGCCGATTGGTTGCTTCCAGATCTTCCTGAATGGCTATCAAGTCTTTGGATTTCTCTTCGACCATCTGCTCAAGCCGGGTACGATACTGTTCCAACTCCAAATCAGCTTGTTTTTGTTCCGGATCAGAAAACTTCATATTCAATTAATATTTAATTAATACTTGACATACAGAAGTAAAATTAGCAAAAAAACAGATTCTAATTCTGCTGAAAAACATTCCATATATCACAAATATATGCATTTATTTTATATATAAAAAGCAAATGCCTCTCAACAAATACTCACTTAAAGTCCGAATAACAGGACCTTTATGGAAGTATTCATGACATAATTCCTCCTTTCGTTTCAAACAATATCCACACTTTTTCAAACAACACATTTTAGAGAACTTCTACCAAACTGCGGCAGCCTCTGCACGAATATATTTTACATTCGCTTAACTTGAAATACAAAACCGAATAAGAAGGTAAAACAGAGATTACAGAGGGGCTATCGACATGATAGGAGCAACACAAATTCATAGGTAGTCATCTTCAATTCCAACATAACAAAATTCAAAGAAAACATTATGAATTACAATTTGATAGGGTTTATCATCCTACTTTTAATTACATTAAATACTCAACGCGTTCGTAACATGAAAGAACAAATAATTGCTGTCGGAAGTTCAGTAAGTGTTCCCCGAATTATCTTAAATTGTTTTTTGTTCACCAAAAAACAGCTATATTTGCCCACGAAACCATAACGGAATACATTTTGGGCACAATTCTTAAATTTGTTTTAGCTTAATATTAGCCTCACAGACCACAGGCTAATTTCTTTTGTTTGAGTAATCCCTACTTAAACAGGTTTTTCATTGTATCATTTTTCATTATTAACCACACTGTCCGCCGAGGCAGTTGTCATCAGCCATCCACGCGCCTGAACGGGCTTATTATCGCCGTTGAAGTGCCTGGCGGCGCAAATGCAAATGGAAAATTTCGTAAAGGACATTAAGCTAAATATAGATATAGAAATAAAAAGAATTGAGCTACTACAGATTGATACTCTCGATAAAATAAGGCAGAAAGTTGACTTCATACAATCCTCACTCACTCTGCTAAAACAGAAAACTTCGGAATATCAATTTGAAAGTCCACAAGAAGAGGTGCTTTTCTTTAAGGTCTGGAAACCACAAGTATTCAGCCTGTTAATATTCCATGTCCATCTGTACCGGATTGAAAAGCATCGCACAGGGCAATCTCCGGCAGCCCAGTTAAAGTATCTGAAAGCGGAATATGAAAATCTGAAAAGAAAGGTTCTTGACAATGCGTTTTATAACTATTACCAAACGGGACAAACCGATCTTGATAATCTCTACTTCAGAAGGGGGCATTACGATATTTACTCTGACACCCAATGCGACTTTCTGAACAAGGATACTTCGTTTTCTGCAATGCACGACTCCAGCGTCGCCGGGATTCTGGCAGACGGGTATCTGAGGCAATACCTGTCTAACGAAATAGAGCTACTATCCGAGAAACTGCACTTCAAACTGACCGCCATCATCGAAGAGCAACTGTTGCAGTGGACAGAAAGTAAAGTTGCACTCGTAGAATTGATTTATGCCCTATATGCAAGCAAATGCCTGAACAACGGGAACAGCAATCTGAAAGACATCGCTTTCTGTTGCGAAATTCTTTTCAATATCGAGATTGGCGATTTTTACAGAATATTCCTCGAAATCAGGAACAGAAAGAAGAACAGAACGCTATTTCTGGACAAGTTGAAAGAGAAAATAATTAAAATGATGGACGAACTGGACAAATAAATCTTGGGGCATCTTGTGACATCTTGTGAAAAAGCCAAACCGCTAATATCCAACTTTGCAGAAAACTTGGAAACAAAGATAAATATTAGCTTTTAGAATGATGAACACAGTAGTCACATGGGAGATAAAGGCCAAGAATACGCCTTTACTAATAAAGAAATGTAGCCATTGCGATAGCAACAGATTCTATTGCAGCGACAAGTTTAGGATGAATGCACAAAAAAAGAATATTGACGTATGGCTGATTTACAGATGCGTGCAATGCGACAATACCTGTAACCTCACCCTGCTATCACGGAAAAGAACAGACTTAATAGACAAGGCCTTATTCCACAGCTTCTCTGTGAATGACACGGAAACAGCCTGGAAATATGCCTTTTCCCCGGAACTGGAAAGGCAGAATAACGCAACATTAGACTTTAATAGCGTCGACTATGAAATCGTCAGCAGCGTTTCTATGGAAAACCTTCTTATGCTGACCGGTGAATCCGTCAGCATCCGGATAAAATGCAGTGTTGAATTCAGCATCAAACTACCTTTGCTGCTCAGAAGATTTTTCCCATTTTCTTCAAGCCAAACGAAACAGATGCTTGAACAGGGCATCATTTCCATTCCCACCGACGGCTCACCTCAGAAATATAAGGTAAGGAACGGTGATGTCATTTCAATTGATATAGGACGTCTGTCAGAAAGGAGTAAAGAACAGTTCTGCAAAAACGACAAATAGAACAATTAGAGTTGCCTCGTACCTTCTCCGTACCCGGTCCGTATCCGCTCCGTACCTGGTCCGCTTGTTTTCTCCCCCTATAGAAGCGAAGGAGAAGCGGACCGGGTGCGAAGGAGAAGAGAAAGAGAACAAAACGGGAGAAGGAGCAGAAGCGTATATTTCAACTGAGATTAAGGCAGCATGATGGTTCCGTCCGGAGTGACAACCATATTCCCAGTCTTAATGTATTGCTTGCCATCAGGAGAGGTGACAATAGAGCCTGTCTCAATATACATTTTACCGTCAGACCCAATACTTACTTTGCTTCCAGTATCCTTACTCTTCTTCACAGTTGAGGAATGGTCAGCTATTGAAGATGAACTGGGATAATTACCTTCCAGATGGCTTTTCATTTCCATCACCTTTCCATCTTCAAACCAAATCTTGACAACCGAACATCCTGTGTTTCCATTAGCCCGAAAAGTCCAAGCCTCTCCCTCATCGTCCAAATCCCGGAGCACCGGCTCGCCCAAAATGCCACAGACTTCTTTGAACTCCATGCCCAGTTCAATGCCACCCAGTTGTTTAGAATTGTACCCGTAACTACTGGTATAAACACCACAACTCGTTGCTAATACAGCAAATAGCAATAATAAAATAGCAGAACTCGTTTTCATAATAGAACTTTTTTAGTTTCTCATCTATACTGACAAATGTAAGAAGATGAGACTTTATTTCCCAATGATTCTCTCTATTTATGAATAGGGGTTTCCCTATCTATGAAGAATTGAAAACCAGTATGTATCCGGGTAACTAAAAGATTATCCTTATATTTGCCGCAAATTAATAAACTATGCAATATGGCAACACTCATCGAAAAAGCAAAAGAAATCCTGGAAAGGTGCGAAGTAGTAATAATCACCTCTATTAATGCAGAGGGTTATCCCCGCCCCGTACCTATGAGTAAGATTAAATCGGAAGGAGCCTCAACCGTATGGATGTCCACCGGAAAAGATTCCCTGAAAACAAAAGACTTTGTTGTAAACCCGAAGGCAGGTTTATGCTTTCAAGAAAATGGCAACAGTGTTGCACTGACGGGAGAGGTAGAAGTCATTGAAGACGAGACCACCAAGAAGGAGATGTGGCAAGATTGGTTCATAGAGCACTTCACCGAAGGTCCGACAGACCCGAACTATGTTCTGCTGAAGTTCCAGGGGAAGCATGCTACGATATGGATTGACGAACAGTTTGCCCACCAAGATATATAAAGGGCAAATGTAATGCTGTATAACATGCAGCAAATCCTGCCATCCGCCTGTTCTCCTTGAACTAACTTGCTTGATGGAGCGTTATATCTACAATAACCAAAACAGAAAGTATTATGGACAGAAGTTTAATTCATAGTAATGAATTGCATTTCATCAGCAAGAAACGCATTCACCAGGCAGTAGAGAAGATGGTAGAGTCACTTGATCTGGCAGCAGGTTCCACTACCGGGTTCGACCTTTATACAGTAGTAGAAAGCTACTTCACGGATTTAGAGAAACGAAGGGAGATCAATCGGCTGCTGAATCTGAAAGAGGATGTGTGCGAAGAGATAGAAGAAGAACTCGGAGTTTACGAGGCATAAAAAAAGATTTAGGGGCGTAACGCCCCTAAATCTTTTTTTATCAGTCCTTCGCCTGATGCACCGTCAACTGCGGGAACGGGAAGCCGATACCTTCTTTATTGAATACAGAGTAGATATTCTTATTCATATCGAAATAAACACCCCAGTAGTCTCCACTCTTCACCCATACGCGAATTACTACATTCACGCTACTTGCATCCAGGGCATGAAGGGCAACAAAAGGTTCGGGAGTATTCAGGATGCGGCTGTCGTCGGCAATGATGCGGCGCACGGTGCTTTCCACTTTATCATAGTTCTCGCCATACTCCACACCGATTACCCAATCTACGCGACGGGTATCTTCGCGGCTATAATTGGTTACGGTGCCGCTACTCAGGGCGCCGTTGGGGATATAGATTACCTTGTTGTCGGCAGTAGTGAGGATGGTGTGGAAGATTTGAATCTCGCGCACGGTTCCCGATACACCCTGGCTTTCAATCCAGTCACCCACCTTGAAAGGACGGAACAGTAATACAATCAGTCCACCGGCAAAGTTCTGCAAGTTTCCGGACAGCGCCATACCGATGGCAACACCGGCAGATGCCAGCAGGGCGGCGAATGAGGTAGTTTCCACTCCCAACTTGCCGATGACGGCAATAATCAACAGGATAGTCAGCAGGATATTGACCAGACTCTTTACGAACGTCTGCACACCGGCATCGATGTGTCTCTTTTCCAGGACACGGGATAGAATCTTCTTGATGAAGGAGATAAGGAACCGTCCTACAACAAAGATAATGAGAGCTCCGATGATGCGTCCGCCGGCACTTACACTCCAGTCTATCAGTTGCTGAATAAAGATTTGTAACTTGCTGAAACCGTCTTCAGCAACCTGGGCAGCAGCAGCTGCCATTAATAAGGATGATAGCATAACTTGATTCGTTTTTTAGATTAATTGATTGCAAAATTAACAATTTTGTTTAGAATTTCGTTCACTTCATTTGCCACTTTCGGCAGAAAGGTCTACTTTTGCCCTCGATTTCAACTAAGGGGTGCCCTAATATGACGGGCTGAGATCATACCCATTGACCTGATCCGGGTAGTGCCGGCGGAGGGAAAAGAAGAAAAGTTCCCCTTTTCTGTATTAATCTAAATGGAATTATTGCGAATGAAGAGACATACAATGGCAGTCTGCTTGCTGACGGCAGCACTGGGCGTCTATGCGCAGACGCACGAGAAGGACAGCCTGCGGGTAGTAAACCTGCAAGAAGTAGAAGTAATTTCCACACGGGCTACCGTAACCACACCGGTAGCATTTACCAACCTGAGCAAAGAACAACTGCGGAAGCAGAACTTCGGGCAAGACCTGCCCTACCTGCTGAGCATGACACCCAGCGCCATCACCACCAGCGATGCCGGCGCCGGAGTAGGCTACACCACCCTGCGAGTGCGCGGAACGGACGGCACGCGCATCAACGTCACCGCCAACGGCGTCCCCATCAACGATGCCGAGAGCCACACCGTGTTCTGGGTGAACCTGCCGGACTTTGCCTCGTCCGTAAAAGACGTGCAGATACAGCGCGGCGCAGGCACATCGACCAACGGCGCAGGCGCTTTCGGCGCCAGCATCAATATGCAGACGGGAGACTTCTCGCTGAAACCGTATGCCGAGTTCAACGGCTCGTACGGCTCCTTCAACACACATAAAGAGACGGTAAAGGTAGGTACGGGGCTGATAGACGGGCACTGGTCATTCGACGCACGGCTCTCCAATATCAGTACGGACGGATACATCGACCGGGCATCCGTCGGTCTGAACTCCTACTACCTGCAAGGCGGATACTATGCCGACAACACTTCCATCAAGCTGATAACCTTTGCCGGCAAGGAGCGCACTTACCACGCCTGGAACTACGCCACCAAAGAAGAGATGGAGCGGTACGGCCGCCGCTACAATCCCTGCGGATTCATGTACGCCACCGACAAGGAAGGAAATATCTACGGAAAAGAATATTATAAAGAAGAGGACGGAACGAAACATTACCTCGTCGACGAAGGCGGACGGCTGCACTTCTACAACGACCAGACGGACAACTATACGCAGAAGAACTACCAACTGCTGTTGAACCATACCTTCACCCCGCAGTGGAACGTGAACCTGGGCCTGCACTACACCAAAGGCGACGGCTACTACCAGGAGTACAAAGGCGACCCCTCGCTCGTAGAATACGGGCTGACACCCTTCGAACACAACGGCGCACCGGTAGAGAGCGCCGACCTTATCCGCAAAAAAGCAATGGACAACTGGTTTGGCGGCGGCATCTTCTCCATCGCCTACAAAGGCGACCGGCTGAATGCCTCACTGGGCGGCGGACTGAACCGCTACGACGGCGATCACTTCGGCAAAGTGCTTTGGGTACAGAACTACATCGGTGCGCTGGACCCCGACCACGACTACTACCGCAACCGCGCCACCAAGAACGACGGAAACATCTATCTGAAAGCCAACTACGAACTCACTACCGGCCTCAGCGCCTACCTCGACCTGCAATACCGCCACATCAGCTACAAGATTAACGGACGGAACGACAAGTACGACTGGACTGCCGCCACCCCCGGAATGCAGAAACTCGCCATCGACGAAGACTTCGGCTTCTTCAACCCCAAAGCGGGACTTTCCTGGCAGATAGACCGCAACAACCGCCTGTACGGCTCGTTCAGCGTGGCACATAAGGAGCCGACGCGCAACAACTATACCGACGGTTACTTCACCGAGCGCCCCAAAGCCGAGCGCCTCTTCGACTACGAACTGGGCTACACATACGCCAACTCATGGCTGAGCGCCGGCGCCAACCTCTATTATATGGACTACAAAGACCAGTTGGTACTGACGGGCGAACTGAACGAGATAGGCGAGCCGATGGCAAACAACGTGCCGGACAGCTACCGCATGGGCATCGAACTGATGGCAGGCATCAAACTGCCTTTCGGCCTGCAATGGGACATTAACGCCACGCTGAGCAAGAACCGGGTGAAGAACTTCACCGAAACACTGTTTGAGAATGAAGAAGCAGGCACGGAGCCCTGGATCATCCAGCACGGTGATACACCTATCGCCTTCTCGCCGGACTTTATCTTGAACAATCGCCTGGGCTATACATTCCGAGGCTTCGAAGCCTCGTTACAGTCGCAGTACATCAGCAAGCAGTACATGAGCAACGCCCGGCAGAAGGACTGCACGCTGGATGCTTACTTCGTCAGCAATCTGAATCTATCGTACACCTTCCGGCTGCCCCGGGTGAAGTCGGTCACCGTAGGCTTTACCATCTACAACCTGTTCAACGAAACGTATGAGAACAACGGATTTGCCGGCAGCGGGTATTATTACGACGACAACGGTGCAAAAGCGCGCTACAACTATGCCGGCTATGCCGCACAGGCGGGGACGAACGTACTGGGACATATAGCCCTGAGTTTCTAAACATTAAGGCTTTAGACCCGGAACACTGCCGCTTCTCAGATGAAACACTATTAGTTATCATGCACAAGATGCCATCTTGTGTAGCATAAGATGCCATCTTGAGCAGCATAAGATGCCATCTTGTGCAAGGAAGGAGTAAGTGTTTAAGGTCTTAGCATCCTTTGTTCCGGGTCCGATGCTATAATGTTTCAGATGTCAAGCAATAAAGAATGAGGATTAGCACAATAATATAGTATGGAAAATGTTCTTGAAATCATCGGCACGCTCGTCGGCCTTCTCTACCTTTGGCTGGAGTATCGCGCCAGCATCTATCTGTGGATAGCGGGCATCGTGATGCCTGCCGTCTACATCTTCGTCTACTACGACGCCGGGTTATATGCCGACTTCGGCATCAACATCTACTACCTGGGCGCCGCCATCTACGGCTGGATGATGTGGAAGTACGGCAGCTTCCTTCGGAAGAAGTTGCTGAGACGGGCAGTCTCGGGACAGGGAGAGAAGGCGGTGGAACTGCCCATCACCCGTATGCCGGGGCGTTACTTGTTGCCGCTCACGGGTGTGTTCATCATCGCGCTGGCAGGCATCGCCTGGATACTGATAAACTTCACGGACAGCAACGTGCCCTGGCTGGACTCCTTCACCACTGCACTGAGCATCATCGGTATGTGGATGCTGGCACGCAAGTACGTGGAGCAGTGGTGGGCATGGATTGCCGTGGATGCCGTCAGTGCCGGGCTGTACATCTACAAAGGACTCGAATATACCGCCGGACTGTATGCCCTTTACACAATAATCGCTATCTTTGGCTACTTCAAATGGAAAAGAATAATGGAAAAATAGAAGCGGTAGTCCTCGCCAACGGGGAATATCCGACGGCTGCCCTGCCCTTGCAGATATTGGCAGAAGCACCCTATGTGGTTTGTTGCGACGGCGGTGCCGACGAGTATATCCGCCGCGGCCACGTGCCCGACGCGATTATCGGCGACGGAGACTCACTGAGTCGGGAGAACCGTGAGCAGTACGCGCACCTGCTGCACCGCATCAGCGACCAGGAGACGAACGACCAGACAAAAGCCATCAACTACCTGCTGGCACAAGGCAAGCACTGCATCGCCATCGTCGGCGCCACGGGCAAGCGCGAAGACCACACGCTGGGCAACCTCAGCCTGCTCATCGACTATATGCGTGCCGGCGCCGATGCACGGACGTATACCAATTACGGCGTCTTTATCCCCTGCCGCGACACTTGCACCTTTGCTTGCCGTCCCGGACAGCAAGTTTCTATCATCAACTTCACCGCCCACGGCCTGCGCGGGCAGGGACTGGTCTACCCTCTGAGCGACTTCACCAACTGGTGGCAAGGCACGCTCAACGAATGCACGGGCACGGAGTTTACGGTGGAAGCACAAGGGGAGTATCTGCTGTTTATCAATTACTGAAAAGACGGATACGCAGCGTATCTACTTCTTTCCTTCCGCCACTTCTACGAAGTACACGCTAATACAAATCAAAGCGATGGCCACCGTCTGCGTCCAACTGAAACGGTCTTGCCCCAAGGCAAGGGAGACAATCGTGGTAACCACCAGTATCAGGTAACTGTACATGGCAACAACCGTCGTTTTGAGATACTTCAACCCGATAGGCACCAGGAAATAACTCAGGTAAGTAGGAAAGATAAGAACGAACGCCAACACAGCCCACGGCATCCAGTGCCACTCCCCTTGCCAGGCATCCACGAACATAGGCGCATCCCAGCCGACGATGAACGACACCACCAATCCGGAGACGGCAGCACCGCTGAATACATACTTCATCATCGTCACCACTCCCACCTCTTCCAGCAGCCGCTTGCTCACTATCAGATAGATGGCAAAAACCAGTGAGCTGACCAGGCACAGTATATTCCCCGTCAGCGCATCGTGCGCCAAGTCATCGCTGCCTTGCGTAAGGATGCACAGCAACGCACCGCCAAAGCCCAAAGCGATGCCGATGATCTTCATCAACGTTGCCTTTTCGTACAGGAAGAATACAGAGAAAAGAAACACCCAGATGGGCTGCATGGAATTGAAGATGGCACTGGAAACGGGCGTCGTCTTGCTGATGCCCAGCAGGTAGCAGAGCATGAAACCGTAGAGTCCGAAGGCTCCCAGGCAGAACAGCCCGGTGCGTTGCCAGCGGGTGACGGGTGCTTCCCTTACAAACCAGCCTGTTATCCAAAACGCCACGGCGGCAAAGACGCACCGTACCGTGGCACCCGTCAACGCACCCATCCACAAAGGCAACAGAAACTTCAGTCCATTCATGTTCAGTCCCGCCATGACGCGCGATGCCACCATGCTGAGATTGGCTTCTACTTTCTTATCTTTCATAGGCTTACCCTTTTTCTTGTTTTGAGGTATTGAGAACGCAGAGACAACGGAATTGTTCGGAAAAGGAAGACCGGATGCAAAAACAATTCGTAACTTTGAGATGTTTTAAGAATAAAGAAGGAGGTTTCTATATGGCAAAAACAAAAGAAGAACAAGCAGCCCGCCCTAAGCCGACATCGCAGCCCGAGCAAGCACCGCAACAGGAAAAACAAATCCTCGTCTTCTCCACCCGTCTGTATCAGGACATCCGGACAGCCTGCCGCCAACTGGACGAAGGACAGGGACAAGAAGACCTAACCATCAGTAAGGAGGTAGAAGCATGGCTAAAAAGATAACCTGGTCGCCACTGGCCAAAGCAACCCTAAGGGAGATCCTGCTTTCCTCAGTAGAAAAGCAAGGAAACAAGCAGGAAGCCAAGAGAGTGTTTTCGTTACTCGAAAGTGCGTTGTACCGCATCACCAAGAATCCCTTCATCGGCTCGCCCACCGAAATAGAGAACATACGTTACCTGTCTCCCTACCCCGACTATACCGTATTCTACCGGCACACCCTGCAACAGATTGAGGTACTTGTGCTATGGAATAACCGCTATAAGCCGGGAAGGATAGAGACGGTCGCTAAAGAAAACGGATAAAAAAAGAGCTGCGCCGGAAGTCGGCAGCAGCTCTTATCTTATTCTTAGGGTTTCCCTCTTATAGTTTCATCAAATAGCTTTTGAAGTCGGCAAAGTCTTTCGACATGGGTAAGCTCTTCTTCTCACCACGCATAAAGGCTTGCAGTTTCTCCGGTATTTCAATCGTCTCACCGATAATCTTCTCCACCGTATCTTTGAACTTTGCCGGATGCGCCGTTTCCAGGAACACACCCGTCTCGCCGGGCTTCAGCCCTTCGACAAGGGCACGGAAGCCGCAGGTGCCATGCGGGTCGAGCAGATAATGGCCTTTCTTCCAGATTATCTGCATGGTCTCGGCTATCTGTTCATCGGTATAAGTGGCACCGCTGATTTCGGCAGAAATAGCGGCATGACTGCCACCGTAAAGGTCGAGCACACGGGCAAAGTTACTGGGATCGCCCACATCCATGGCATTGGCAATGGTGGCGATGCTGGGACGCGGGGTGTAAACACCCGTCTGCAAGTATTGGTAGAAGATGTCGTTGCGGTTATTGGAAGCGATGAAACGGTGTACGGGCAATCCCATGCGCTTGCCAAAGAGTCCGGCGGTAATGTTGCCAAAGTTGCCGCTGGGTACACAGATAACAAGTGACGAGCTACCAGCGACAAGCGACGAGTGGGTTGCGCTGTCATGCTGCACAGCACTTGTAGCTTGTAGCTTGTAGCTCATCACTTTCTTCAGTTGGGCGTATGCATAGAAGTAATAGAACGCTTGAGGCAGGAAACGGGCTACGTTGATGGAGTTGGCGCTGGTGAGTTGCAGATGCTCGTTCAGTTCCTTGTCCATGAAAGCAGACTTTACCAATGCCTGGCAGTCGTCGAACGTGCCGTCTACTTCGAGGGCGGTGATGTTCTGTCCCAGGGTGGTGAACTGTTTCTCCTGAATCTCGCTGACTTTGCCTTTCGGGTAGAGCACATAGACGTGAATGCCTTCCACGCCGAGGAAACCGTTGGCAACGGCACTGCCCGTATCGCCGGAAGTAGCTACCAGTACATTCACCCGGCTTTTGCCTTCTTTCTTGATGAAGTAGCCCAACAGGCGTGCCATGAACCGGCCGCCCACATCTTTGAAGGCAAGCGTCGGGCCGTGGAACAGTTCGAGGGAGTAGATATTCTCCGTAACCTGCACCAAAGGTACATCGAAGTTCAGCGTGTCGTATACAATCTGTTTCAGCGTATCGGCAGGGACGTCCTCACCAAAGAAGGCATCTGCCACGCGGTAGGCTATCTCCTGAAACGAAAGGGTGTCGATGCTGTCGTAGAATTCCTGCGGCAGCGGCTTGATGGTGAAGGGCATAAAGAGCCCTTTGTCGGCGGCAAGTCCGCGCACTACGGCTTCTTCGAGGGTAGCTTCGGGGGCTTGTTTGTTGGTACTATAGTATTTCATAATCGTTACTTCATAAATTCATTAATAAACTCGTCTTCTTTCATCAGTCCGTAACTGCCGTTGCAGGCAGAAACTTCGTCGTACGTCTGCACCTCGTCCGGCTCGATGCCCGGGTACCAGATGAGGAAGGGAATTGGTTCGTTGGTATGTGTGCGAAGTTCGCAGGGGGTGGGATGGTCGGGCAATACGGCAATGGCGACGGGTTCGTCCCAGTTCTTCACTGCTTCGTAGATGGGGCCGACGGCACGCTTGTCCAGGTTCTCGATGGTCATGGTCTTTAAAGGGATGTTTCCCTCGTGCCCTGCCTCATCACTGGCTTCGATATGGAGATAGACGAAATCGTCCGTCCGCAGCGCTTCGAGAGCGGCGGCAACTTTGTTCTCGTAGTTGGTATCGTAAAGCCCGGTGGCACCTTCTACGGTGATGCGGCGCAGTCCGGCGTAGTAGCCGATGCCGTTAATCAGGTCTACGGCAGAAATTACGGCACCCCGTTTCACCTGCGGGAACTTGTCGGAGAGGCGTTCCATCTGCGGGCGGTAGCCGGGACTCCAAGGCCAGATGCTGTTGGCAGGGTCTTTGCCTTCGGCAATACGCTTTTGGTTGATGGGATGATTCTGCAAGAGTTCTTGCGAACGGAGAATCAGGTCATTAATCAAGTCCGCCGTCTGTTGGGGGGAGAGTGACGAGCTACCAGCTACCAGCGACGAGTGGGCTGCGCCATCATGCTGCACAGTACTCGTAGCTTGTAGCTCGTCACTCGTCGCTGATAGCGGTTTCACCATCAACGGGCGGAAAGGTTTCAAGGGAACATCGTGCGGCGGCGTGCAGTCGATGCGCTTGTCACCGCCTTTTATCACCAGCAGGTGGCGGTACTGTACGCCCGTATAGAAGCGTACCCGTTCATCGCCCAACTGTTCTTGCAGGTATTGCACCAATACATCTGCTTCTTCGGTGGTGATGTGCCCGGCAGAATGGTTCTTTATATGATCGCCTTCAATGCAGATAATGTTGCAGCGCATGGCTATCTCACCCGGCTTCAGGTCTACCCCGATGCTTGCCGCTTCGAGCGGGCCACGGCCTTCGTACACTTTCGGCAGATTATAGCCCAGGACGGACATATTTGCCACCTCACTCCCCGGATGGAATCCTTCGGCAACGGTCAACAGCCGCCCTACACGTCCCATACGCGCCAGCTTATCCATATAAGGTGTGGCGGCAGACTGCAACAACGTTTGGTTGTTCAGTGCTTTCACGGGCCAGTCGGCCATGCCGTCACCTAATATTATGATGTGTTTCATTTCTTAAACTCCTAAACGTTCGCAATACTCATAATATCCGCAAATACGCCCGCAGCCGTTACACCTGCACCGGCTCCGTAGCCTTGTATCATCATCGGATATTCCTTATAGCGTTCCGTAGTCAGCAAGATGATGTTGTTGCTGCCTTCCAGACCGTAGAACGGATGGTTGGCGCCTACCTCTTGCAAGCCTACGGATGCCTTGCCGTTCTCCAGCTTGGCAACGAAACGCCAATGCTTGTTTTCTGCTTCCAGCACCTTGCGGCGGGCTTCAAAGTCGGCATCGAGGCTCGGCACTTTCTTCCAGAAGTCGTCCAGTGAACCTTCGAAGAAGTCATCGGGCACAAAGAGGTTCTTCTCAACATCGCTCTGTTCCAGTCGGTAACCGGCTTCACGTGCCAGGATCACCAGCTTGCGGATAACGTCCTTGCCGCTAAGGTCGATGCGCGGATCGGGCTCGGAGTAACGTTCTTCCTGCGCCATCTTGATGGTCTTGCTGAAGGGAATGTCCGCGCTGATCTTGTTGAAGATGTAGTTCAGCGTACCGCTCAGCACGGCCTCAATCTTCAGTATCTTGTCACCGCTATGGATGAGGTCGTTAATCGTATTGATGATGGGAAGTCCTGCACCCACGTTCGTCTCGAACAGATACTTCACACCACGCTGGCGGGCTATCTGCTTCAGTTCACGATAGTTTTCGTACTCCGAAGAGGCGGCAATCTTGTTGGCTGCCACTACGGAAACGTTATGCTGTAACAGGTCTTTATAGAGCGAAGCCACGCCTGCGCTTGCCGTACAATCCACAAATACAGAGTTAAAGATGTTCATGCCGATGATTTCATTGCGCAACGTTTCCAGCGAGCTCGCCTCACCTTTCTCCTTCAATTCTTCGCGGAAGCGTCCCAAGTCGAAACCTTCGCGACTGAACATCGCCCGGTCGGCATCTGCAATGCCTACCACGTTCAACTGCAAACCGTTTTCCAGCATCAGCTTCTGACGTTGGCTGTGTATCTGCTCTATCAGACTGCCGCCTACCGTACCGATACCACAGATAAAGAGGTTCAGCACCTGGTATTCTGACAGGAAGAAAGAATCGTGAATAACATTCAGTGATTTACGCAGCGACTTACTGTCTACTACAAACGAGATATTCGTCTCCGAAGCACCCTGCGCACAAGCTATCACATTGATACCATTGCGTCCCAGCGTGCCGAACAGTTTACCGGCAATACCCGGTGTATGCTTCATATTCTCTCCCACAATCGCCACCGTCGCCAAGTTCTTTTCTGCCTGGATAGGTGAAATCTCTCCCATCTCAATCTCTTTGGCAAACTCTTCATTCAGCACTCCGCATGCCAGGTCGGCATCGGCATTGCGAACACCGATAGACGTAGAGTTCTCCGAAGATGCCTGGGATACCAGAAACACGCTGATGCCGTTCTTTGCCAACACCTTGAAGATGCGGTAGTTCACACCGATAACACCCACCATACCAAGACCTTGAACGGTAATCAGACTCGTGTCATTGATGGACGAGATACCTTTGATGGCCTTGCTACGCGGGTCGGAAACTTCTTGCTTGATAACCGTTCCTGCTCCCTCGGGGTTGAATGTATTCTTTATTAATATAGGTATGTTTTTGTGGCAAACCGGATAAATCGTCGGCGGATAAACCACCTTCGCACCGAAGTTACAAAGCTCCGTGGCTTCCACATAACTCAGTTCACTAATGGTGTATGCTCTGGAAATGACGCGCGGGTCGGCTGTCATAAAGCCATCCACATCTGTCCATATCTCCAGGCTGTCGGCATCCAGTGCTGCGGCAATGATGGCAGCCGTATAGTCGGAACCGCCTCTACCCAGATTCGTCACTTCGCCCGTTGCCTTATCTGTGGAGATAAAGCCCGGTACCAATACTCGCTTGGGCAGATTCCGGAATGCTTCACGTACCAGCGTGTTGGTCAGGTCTGTGTCCAGCACATGCTTGGAGTGCTTCTTTTCTGTCTTGATAAACTTACGCGAATCGAACCATTCCGCTCCCGTCAGCTGCGCAGCAATAATGGAGGAAAGACGTTCTCCGTAACTTACAATCGTATCGGAAGTCTTTTGCGAAAGGTCCTTAATCAGATAAATGCCTTGGAAAATGTCTTTCAGTTCATTCAGCAATTCGCCCACCTGGCGTTGCAGCGCAACTTGCGCCTCACCGGCAGGAATTACTTCCTTAATCATTTCCACATGACGGTAAACAATCTCACGAAACTCATTCTCATAGGAAGCATCGCCGGCAGCTGCCATCTTGGAGGTGTTTATCAGCTTGTCTGTGATGCCACCCAGTGCGGACACTACCACAATTACCGGTTCGTTTACTGCTTCTACAATTCTCTTGACGCTCAAAATACTGTTCGCGGTTCCTACGGATGAACCGCCGAATTTCATTACTTTCATTTCTCTTTATGTTGTTGAGATGGTTGATACAATGTGTCGGCAACAAGCTGCATAGCCTGCATTGACCTTAATTAAATGGAAAAAATTGCTTGAAAATGGTGTAACACGTAGAAACACAAAATACTATCCCTAACCCCTAAGGGTCATGGTACACATGGATGTGACTGTATGTTGATAGTACTTGTTCATAGTCTCTTGTTTCTATCGTTTCTGATAAGTGTTGCAAAAGTAAGAATAAAAACATTCAATCTATCACTTTTTGCGACTTTTTTGTAATAAAAATATAGAAACGGCTTGAAAAGGCAAGATATGTGCACTGTTCACAACTTACATTTTCATGCTTTAGAGACCTTATTTCCATAAGTCCGCGCATACTTTTATAGCATTTTGTTATTATCTTCAAGATATATCACTATATTTGCATTGATAAAATGAAAGAAAGGCGCGTATGAACACTGAAAACACTTCCGTTTTGCTAATATACACCGGTGGAACTATCGGAATGATAGAAAATGCTGAAACCGGTGCCTTAGAAAACTTCAACTTCGAGCAACTGCAAAAGCATGTACCCGAACTCCAAAGATATACATTCCAGATAGACACTTATCAGTTTGACCCGCCAATGGACTCTTCGGATATGGACCCGGATGCCTGGCGCAAACTCGTACGTATCATCAGCGACAACTACAACCAATATAGCGGATTTGTCATTCTGCATGGCACGGACACCATGGCTTACACAGCCTCTGCCCTCAGTTTCATGCTCGAAGGGCTGACAAAGCCCGTCATCCTCACAGGCTCCCAATTGCCCATCGGCGTACTGCGCACGGACGGCAAGGAAAACCTGCTGACCAGTATTGAGATTGCCACTGCCTGCCATCCCAACGGGGAGCCGCTTGTACCCGAAGTCTGCATCTTCTTCGAGAATCACCTGATGCGCGGCAACCGCACTACCAAGATGAATGCGGAGAACTTCAATGCATTCCGTTCGTTCAATTATCCGGTGTTGGCTTCGGCCGGTATACATATTAAATATAATAATGTGCAAATCCAGCTACATGGCAACCGGCGTGAGTTGAAGCCTCACTATCTGCTGGATACGAATATTGCCGTGCTGAAACTCTTTCCCGGTATCCAGGAGAATGTAGTAGATGCAATCTTTTCTACAAAGGGACTAAAAGCAGTAGTTCTCGAAACCTACGGATCAGGAAATGCACCCCGCAAAGAATGGTTCCTTCGCCGCCTGCACGATGCCTGCGAAGAGGGTATAGTCATTGTCAACGTAACCCAGTGCAGCGCCGGAACCGTTGAAATGGAGCGCTACGAAACCGGCTACCAGCTGATGCAGGCAGGTGTTGTCAGCGGGTATGACAGTACTACGGAATCTGCCGTAACCAAATTGATGTTCCTCTTGGGGCACGACTATCTGCCGGCCAAGGTACGGGAGTTGATGAGCCGCCCGCTGGCAGGGGAAATCACCGTATAAGAATAGGAGAAGCATTTTTTCCCAATTGGGAAAATATATTTTCCCAACTGGGAAAAAACGGACTTCAAAATGTGGAGTTTTATCGTTCTAACCTGATACCGATATCATTGATGCCGCGCAGTGTTTCGTCCGGCAATGTATAGGCTATTTTGAAGAGATAGGTACCCGGCTTGCCGATTCGGACGCTTCCCGCCGGGAATGCAGACTGATACAGACCACCCCAGCCATCACCTTTCCAAATGCCCTCTTTATCGGCTAAGGTAAACTGTAAGGTATCGGCCGGCAGGACTTGGGCATCGGGAGTATCATAGCTGACAGACAGGCTGATATTCTGATAAGGATAATTATTACGATTGCGAATTTCGACAGATAGCTTATAATAGGTAAGCGAGTCCGGAATCTCCGCACTAAAGCAGAGCGTATCTTTCCGTTGCCAACCTTCAGTGGGAAGGGATTGGAAAACATGGTATACTGCCTGCTTGTCGCAAGCGCTCAATACACTTGCGACAAACAGCAGCATTATACCTTTCAGACAGAAGTTCCTATTCTTGAGCAGGCTTCTCATTTTGGGCAGGTCTTTCTCCTTGAGGTCTGGGTTTATCATTGTTACGGGAAGGACGACGGTTGTTGTTCCGCTGCGGGCGGTCACCACCCTGGCGCGACTCGCGTCGTTGTTCTCCTTGTTTCGGTTCTCTGGGCTCTCTTGGCTCCCTCGGTTCCCGTCTGGACTGTTCTCCTTGCCGGGGCGATTGCTGTCCTTGTCTGGATTGTTCGCCCTGATTGTTTGGTTGCCCGGCAGCCTGTTCGCTTCCTTGCGGACGACCACTATTACTTTTCTTCTTTTTCTTATTACGGTTGCCGTTATTATTACCGCCGTCGCCACCGCCTCTATTGTTCTCACCGCCATTTCTGCCTCTGCGGCTACGGTCGAAGCGAGTAAGACTTTCCTGTTCCAGCAAGTCTACCGGTTTCTTCGGTTCGGGACGATGGGTTTCTTCAGCAAGGCTGTCGGGCTTGATGCCGCGTTTGTTCTGACCGATAATCTCGAAGGCACGCCGACCGCTGATGGTAACCAAGTTGGCAGGGATGTTCTTGTCACTCGAATAAGTGATTTGGTTGCTCAAGATGTCGGCTTTGAAGAAGTAGAAGATACCGTCTTTGGTTTCCAACTCTATCTCTCTGGAAGGCAGGCGCTTCTGTGCTTCCACATAGCAATCCACTTCGTAGTTGAGACAGCACTTCAACTTGGCACACTGTCCGGCAAGCTTCTGCGGATTCAAGGAAATATCCTGAAAACGGGCAGCGCTGGTAGACACCGATACAAACGAAGTCATCCAAGTGGCACAGCAAAGCTCGCGACCGCAAGGACCTATACCGCCAATGCGTCCGGCTTCCTGGCGGGCACCGATTTGTTTCATCTCAATGCGCACATGGAAGGCATCTGCCAGCACCTTTATCAATTGGCGGAAGTCCACACGCTCGTCGGCAATGTAGTAGAAGATGGCTTTATTACCGTCTCCCTGATATTCCACATCCCCGATTTTCATGTTGAGATTGAGGTTCAACGCTATCTGGCGGGCACGTATCATGGTGGAGTGCTCGCGGGCTTTCGCCTCATTATACTTGTCCATATCCACCGGCTTGGCTTTGCGGTAAATGCGCTTGATGTCCGCTTCGGACTTGATATTAGCCTTGCGCATTTGCAACGGCACGAGGCGTCCGGTCAGCGTAACCACACCGATATCATGTCCCGGAGTAGCTTCCACGGCAACGACATCGCCTTTCTCCAAGGGTATCTTATTGCTATTGCGGAAATATCCCTTGCGGGTATTCTTGAACTGAACTTCCACCAATTCGCTCTCTTCGGCATTGCCCGGTATATCGGCGAGCCAGTCGTAGGTGTTCAGTTGCTTGTCCTGCCTGCCGCAACTCTTGCAGCAGAGGTTTCCGCTTCCGTTATGTAGTTTAAATTCCATTTCTCTATATCTATTGTTTTAATAATACAATCATTTTCAGTGAGAAGTCAAAGAACACCATGCGGGCATTTACATTCTGCTCGATGTGTCTCTGCGCTTCGCTCAGTTCATCCATGATGCCCATTACGTTCCGCTCGTTTACGAACGGTGCAAAACGGGTGGCGAAGTTCTGTTCGGGCAGTGTCATGTAGTTCATTTCCTTGCGGTGAAGGTTGTAGATGAAGTTCTCGCGTATCATACGCTGGCAATATTCCAGAAAGTTCTTTTGCCGTTCGCGTCCTATACCTGCCAACTGTTCGCTCCACTGCTTCATCTCCCGTATCTTGCGCTGATAGGAAAGACGCATCAGGCTGACAAACAGTTCGAAGAACAATTCGTTTTCTTCGTTCAGATGAATGGTTTCCAATGCTTTGATAAAGTCACCGTTCGCCAGATGGGCAATGGTTTCGCTATCCCGGGGCTGCACGCCGTATTTCTGCTGCAAGGCTTCCGCCACATCCGCTTCTTCTATCTTGGGGATATTGAACCGCTGCGTACGGCTGAGGATAGTAGGAAGTATCATCTCAGGAGCTTCGGAAACAAGAAGGAATACAGTCTTTTCGGGCGGTTCTTCCAACAGTTTGAGCAACTTGTTGGCACAAACTTCGTGCATCTTCTCCGGCAGCCACACGATCGTTATCTTATAACCGCCTTCACTGGATTTCAGACTAAGTTTGCGGGTAATCTCGTCACTTTCTTTCGCGTAGATAATGGCTTGCCCGTTCTCGGCATCCATCTCGTTCAGCCAGTGATTGAGCCCGAAGTAGGGAGTATTCAGCAGCAGATGCCGCCAGTTAGTGATATAATCGTCGCATACTTCCTTCTTCCCTTTGGCACTCTTCACAATCGGGAACATGAAATGCACATCCGGATGCACCAGTTTGTTCCACTTCACACACGAAGGGCACGTGCCGCAAGCATCCGTCTCCGTACGGTTGGGACAACAAATATAACGGGCATGAGCCAACGCCAGCGGAAGTTTGCCCACTCCTGCCGGACCACAGAATAGCTGTGCATGCGGGATGCGCCCTTCCTGCACTTCCTGTATCAGCCTTTGCTTGGCTGCTTCCTGCCCTATTACATCTTTAAATCCTATCACGAAGAAATCTATTTAATAAATTTGCTTGGCAACTTCCCTGATGCTGTCCGTCGCTCCTACCGAGTAGAAGTGCAGGCTGGGAACGCCGTGAGCTATGAGTTCTCTACATTGTTGCACGCACCATTCGATACCTACCTGTTGCGCATCGGCATCAGTCTTGCACTTCAGAGCTTCTATCGTCAGCTCCTCGGGCAAGTCTACTTTGAAGGTTTTAGGTATCATGGTGAGCTGCGACAACTTCTTGAAAGGCTTGATACCCGGAATGATGGGAATAGTGACACCGGCTTGACGGGCACGTTCCACAAACTCGAAATATTTCCGGTTATCGTAGAAAAGCTGGGTAACGGCATATTCCGCGCCCAGTTCCATTTTCTTCTTCAGCCAGTGAATATCCGTATCGATGTTAGGAGCCTCTTCGTGCTTCTCGGGATAACATGCCACCCCATAAGAGAACGGGGTGTTGGTAACCTTCATCTCGGAACCGTCAACGAAAATGCCTTTATTGAAGTTGTTGATTTGTTCTTGCAGTTCGATGGCGTGGTAATAACCGTCACCTTCGGGGGTAAACACAGATTCGTGTTTGGCTTTATCGCCACGCAGCACCAACAGGTCGGTGATGCCGAGGAATTGCAGGTCGAGCAATACATATTCAGTCTCTTCACGGCTGAAACCGCTGCAAAGGATATGGGGCACAACTGTGATATTGTACTTATTCTGAATTGCGGCAGCCACGGCAACCGTACCCGGACGGCGGCGCAACCTGTTTCGTTGGAACAGCCCGTTACCTAAATCCTTGTATACATATTCGCTGCGGTGCGTGGTGATATTGATGTATTTGGGATCAAACTCCCGTAATGTATCTATGGTTTGATACAGCTTTTCGATGCCTGTTCCTTTCAGTGGTGGCAATATTTCAAAGGAAAAGGCTGTCTTTTCGTTGCTGTTTATCAGGTCGATTACTCTCATTTCTTTTTCGTTATCTTTGTCTGATCGGCAAAATCTTGCACATTGGGAACAAAAATACGAAAAAGAAATGAGAAATGCTGAAATTGACGGTTATTCTTTTACACAACGGATGCAAAGGCCTTTATAATACGTCTTGTCGGTAATATGGGAACCCTGCAACACAAACTTATTATCAGCTCCGGTGAAGTAGACCGCTTGGTCGGAAAGTGTCTCATTTTTTTCATTCCAACTCCAATAAGCTGCAAATATATACTCACTTTTCTGGGTACCATTATACCACATTCCTACAGGAACAATGTTCATACCAGTCAAATTGCTGACAGGTTGCTTGCTACCATATCCATCAAAATCTTTCCACTCCCCGACTTTCAATACTGAGACATCACTTTTTAAATACAATTCCAATTGCTTCCAGTCCTCTTCTGTCGGCATTCTCCATCCAGCAGGAGCCATTTTCCCTGCTATCACAGCTTCCCCGTTGTAAAAATAAACCTCTTTCTTTTCAGGTTTGAAGTAACCGGCACCTTTTCCTAAATCTGTTTGTTTAGTCAGAGGTTCTTCATTACGATAACTCGTCGCCCGCAAATCTTGCCCCATCCAATACTGCCGACCGACTTTCACAATCGGGTATTCATTACTTATTCCGTTCCTGACATCCTGCAAGGCATAGCAGAGTACATTCAGCGTAAGTGCTTTCTCCGGTTTATCAAGAGAAATGCGATAAGCTTCGTCTATATAAAACTTATCTACTCCCAGGCTATTTCCTTCGGTATAAGTAAACTCATAGTCGTCTGGATTCCATCTGAGGTTCCCGCCACAAAGAACGTCTTCACGATCTATAAATTGCAGAACAATTCCACGTTCAAGGTCGGTCTTTTCATCCTCTCCCACCGGATAAGCAACGATAGCCCTGGAAGTCAGCGCTTCCGACTTGAGATATTCCTTACAGACTTCTGCAACAGGCATTCCTTCATGGTAAACCCGATAAACGTTAGACTTGGAGAAGGAGAGTGCAGAGATGTGTACCGTGGTATACTCATCCATATTGTCTGTTTCCAGACATTCCATATTCTTCCATTCTTTGATTGTGCCCACAATGCCGGTCAACGTATTACTATTGGTCTGCATGGCAGATATCTTGACTTCGCACTGCGTGCTACTACCCATTTCCGTCTTAGGTATCACGCAATTATAGATACGGTCGCCCCATTCCATAACAAAAGATTGCTTGCTGCCATCTATGACTTGTGGTATAATGAGAATCTCTTTTCCTGTCAAGTTACCATCCTCGACACGCCACTCACCGGAAGCCACAATATCCCTGTCTCCTTCCAGATTAGTGAACGTACCGTCTTCCAGATTATAGACAGCAGATGTTTTGAGTCCGGTTGCCGTAATCCGCGGATCGGCTTTCTTTAAATCTTCCGCAGAACTGTCAGTATCGGGAATCAAAGATATTGTCAACTTGGATAGTTTATGTTCAAACTCCAGCGCCACAGTTCCGGCCTTGCTTGTTATACCCGCTTCATTGGCTACCAGGAAGTCGCTTTGCGAACGGTTCGCGGCATCACTTTGATCTGTTTTCACTGATACAGGGATAGTGGATACTCCTTCCGGCACCCCGCCCGATTGATAAGGATAATAGCAGACAAAATCCAGTGCAGCGTCTCCTTCCGGATAGAATACTGCTTTCTTTGGAACAAGCGTAGAATTCCCAGTATATTCCAACTGTAAGTTATCAATGTAGCGCTTCTTCCGAATAGAGTTGGACGCGGTCATTGCAAGTAACCCCACCTTATCCCCTTTCTCGAAAGTAGTGCTGCTTACCCGGGTGGTCGTTTTCTGTATCTTGACGGAGAAGGCAATGGGAACCGTTCCTACTTCAAGCTCCTCCTCTGCATCGTCTGCAATCTGATTAACACAAGCTGTATTTCCCAAAGCCACACAGCAGAATAAAGCTGTTACGGACAGCCCTCTCAATAGATTTTGTTTTTTCATTGTATAATGTTTATGGAGCAGCAGTAAAGCCACTGCTCCCGGTTTCTACTCAACATTTAGTGTGTCAAAAAAAGAGGATTGAGCAGAGTTATAACCGGTATAGAAAAGTTATTCACGCTTTTGAATGCTAATTACGCTGTATCACGCTTGATACCACAGTGCTGTTTTTAATCTTATTTTCTTCACGTTTGTTAAAAACGGATGCAAATGTAACTAAAAACGTTAAACGACAAAGAACAAAACTATAAAAACTTCCCCTAAACATTTATCTCCCTCTGATTTTTTGGCTAACTTTACCCGCTAAAATCGTAGACAGTAATAAGTTAAACCATAGATATAAACTCATGCCTTTAAATTTACCCGATAAACTTCCTGCCATAGAGTTGCTGAAAGAAGAGAATATCTTTGTCATCGACAACTCCCGTGCCACGCAACAGGACATTCGTCCGCTACGTATCGTTATCTTGAACCTGATGCCGTTGAAGATTACAACGGAGACGGATTTAATCCGCCTGCTTTCCAATACGCCGCTCCAGGTGGAGATTTCGTTTATGAAGATAAAGAGCCACACTTCCAAGAATACTCCGATAGAGCATATGAAAACGTTCTATACGGACTTCGAAAAGATGCGCGGAGAGAAGTACGACGGTATGATTATCACCGGTGCGCCGGTTGAGCAGATGGACTTTAAAGAAGTATCCTACTGGGACGAGATTACGGAAATCTTCGACTGGGCGCGGACGCACATCACTTCTACCTTATATATATGCTGGGCTGCGCAGGCGGGGCTTTACCATCACTATGGCGTGCCCAAGTACGCACTGGACAAGAAGATGTTCGGCATCTTCGAGCATCGCACCCTGCAACCTTTGCACTCCATCTTCCGCGGATTCGACGACGTGTTCTATGTACCTCATAGCCGCCATACGGAAGTACGGAGAGAAGATATACTGAAAGTGCCCGAACTGACATTGCTTTCCGAATCGAAAGATGCGGGAGTGTACATGGTAGTGGCGCGCGGCGGACGCGAGTTCTTCGTAACCGGTCATTCGGAATACTCCCCGCTGACGTTGGATGCGGAATACCGCCGCGATGTGGACAAAGGGCTGCCTATCGAAGTACCGCGCAATTATTATGTGGACGATGACCCGGAGAAGGGCGTATTGGTGCGCTGGCGTGCCCACGCCAATCTGTTGTTCTCCAACTGGCTGAACTACTTTGTATATCAGGAAACTCCGTTTAATATTAACGATATAGAATGATAAAGCAGCGGAAAATAGAGCTCTTAGCTCCCGCCAAGAACCTGGAATGCGGCATCGAAGCCGTCAATCACGGGGCGGATGCAGTGTACATCGGTGCGCCGAAGTTTGGTGCGCGCGCGGCGGCGGTCAATTCTTTGGAAGACATTACCGCATTGGTAACGTATGCCCATCTGTACAATGTGCGTATCTACGTCACCGTCAATACCATTCTGAAAGAAGAAGAACTGGCAGAGACGGAGAAGATGATCTGGGATTTGTACCGTGCAGGCGTAGATGCGCTGATTGTACAGGATATGGGAATCACCCGGCTGAACCTCCCGCCCATCCCCCTCCATGCCAGCACGCAGATGGACAACCGCACGCCGGAGAAAGTCCGCTTCCTGGCAGAAGCAGGTTTCCGCCAGGTGGTACTGGCACGCGAACTTTCATTGCAGGAGATACGCGGCATCCACGATGCCTGCCCCCAGGTGCCGCTCGAAGTCTTTGTGCACGGGGCGCTTTGCGTGAGTTACAGCGGACAGTGCTACGTCAGTCAGGCGTGTTTCGGCCGAAGTGCCAATCGCGGAGAGTGTGCGCAGTTCTGCCGCCTGCCCTTCAGTCTGGCAGATGCCGACGGAAAGACGATTATCCGCAACAAACACCTGCTTTCCCTGAAAGACCTCAACCAGAGCGAAGTCCTGGAAGCGTTGCTGGATGCCGGCGCCACTTCCCTGAAGATAGAAGGCCGCCTGAAAGACGTCTCTTACGTGAAGAACGTCACCGCCGCCTATCGCCAAAAGCTGGATGCCATCTTTGCCCGCCGCAAGGAGTACGCCCGCGCTTCTTCCGGAACTTGCACTTTCGACTTCAAGCCTCAACTGGACAAGAGTTTCAGCCGTGGTTTCACCCATTACTTCCTGCAAGGTCGCGAGCAGGAGATAACCTCGTTCGATACCCCCAAGTCACTGGGCGAAGAGATGGGAACGATGAAAGAACAGCGTGGAAACTACCTCACCGTGGCAGGCGTAAAGCCCTTCCACAACGGAGACGGCGTCTGCTTCCTGGACGAACAGGGACGTTTGCAGGGCTTCCGCATCAACCGCGTAGATGGCAACAAACTCTATCCCGCAGGAGAAGTGCCGCGCATCAAGCCCCGCACTCCCCTTTACCGTAACTTCGACCAGGACTTTGAGCGTGCGCTCACCCGCAAGTCCGCCGAGCGCAAAATCGGAGTCAGTTGGGAACTGGCAGACACACCCTTCGGTTTCAGCCTGACGATAGCGGACGAAGACGAGAACCGTGTAACGCTCTCTCTGCCCCATCCCAAAGAATTGGCACGTACCCCGCAAGCCGACAACCTGCGCAATCAGTTGGCAAAGCTGGGTAATACCCCTTTCGAGGTAACAGCACGTTTGTCCGAGGATGCCACCGGCATCACCTTGCATCTTTCCGATAACTGGTTCCTGCCCGCATCCGTTGTAGCCGACTGGCGCCGCCAAGCCATCGACAAGCTGACAGCCGCGCGCCGCATCACTTATCATCGCGAACTGGCACCCTGGAAACAAACCGGACACGCCTTCCCCGCAACGACCCTGACCTATCTGGGTAATGTATCGAACACCGCCGCCCGCAGCTTTTATCAGCAACACGGCCTTCAATCCATCGCCCCCGCTTACGAGGAACAAGCCGTACCCGATGCGGTGCTCATGTTTTGCAAACACTGTCTGCGGTTCAGTATGGGCTGGTGTCCTACGCATCAGAAAGGACGCTCGCCCTATCGCGAGCCCTACTACCTGATAGGAACAGACGGCAAGCGCTTCCGCCTGTCTTTCGACTGCAAGAATTGCCAGATGAAAGTACATGGGAACGAAGAATAAAGAACCGGAAACATGAAGCATAAAGAGCAAAAAACGGGATGGGCCGATAACGGCACAAGAAGCGGATCAAACGCACTCCGCTCCTTGCGTGCGCTCCTGTTCTTCGTGCTTTGCTCGCCCTTCTTCCTGCTCATCACTTCCTGCCACTATCCGCGCCCCGAACTGGACGTAGAGGAAATGAGCCAGGATACACGCGACTCCCTGACCTATCTCTACGAGCGGCATTACACCTGGAACACCAATCTGGTGGTACACGTCGATTCCATCAATCTGGCTTGCCTGCCCGTGAAAGATTGTTACAACATGCTCCATCGGGGCGACCGTGTGGTTGTGGCAGAGTTTGCCATCCACCCGGCGGATAGTGTGGACAGTGTATGGGTGAAACTCGCCCATTCGCAAGAGGTGCAAGGTTGGCTTCGGGAGTCCGAAATGAGGCAGGCGTTTGCTCCTACGGACAGCATTTCGCAGGCCATCTACCTGTTCAGCGACACACATGCTTCTTATTTTATTATCATCTTTGCCCTGTTTGTTGCCGTCTGGCTGTTCCGCGCTTTCCGCCGCAAACAGTTGAAGATGGTTTACTTTAATGACATCGACAGTGCCTATCCGCTACTGCTGTGCCTGCTCATGGCTTTCAGCGCCACGGTTTATGAATCGATGCAAGTATTTGTGCCCGATACGTGGGAGCATTTTTACTTCAATCCCACGCTGTCGCCCTTCAAAGTGCCGTTCATACTTTCTGTTTTCCTGCTTAGCATCTGGCTGTTCATCATCGTCCTGCTTGCCGTCCTCGACGACCTTTTCCGCCAGCTGTCTCCTGCTGCAGCCATGTTCTACCTGCTCGGATTAGCTTCCTGCTGCATCTTCTGCTACTTCTTCTTCATCCTCACTACCTATATCTATATCGGCTACGCCTTCCTCACCGTCTTTATCTGGGTATTCTGCAAAAGGCTGTACCTGTCATTAAGCACTTCCCGCTACCGTTGCGGCAACTGCGGTCAGAAGATAAAGGCAAAAGGGGTTTGCCCGCATTGTGGGGCGATTAACGAATAACGTCTTTGTGCAATATATTGCACTTTTCCTTGTTTTCTACTATTTATTCTTTATCTTTGCCATTAAATATGCAACATATTGCACCATGAACATCGGAGAAAAGATAAAAGAAAGGCGTGCGATCCTTAATATTACACAGCAAGAACTATCGGAAATATCTGGCATTGGACTGTGCGGACTATCATCAGTATAGAAAGAGGAAACGGAAATCAAATTGACACTTTGTATTTTCCGATGCCTTTCCCTGCTCTCTTTCCCTACCCAATACAGGAGAAACAGGAATAAGGCAGCCTCGCGGATTATATTGGGAACAGGATGAACGGCATTTTCTAAAATATCAATCGTTACGATGCTTTTTCGCATCATTCAGCATCTCGGCGCATACATTCATATCATTTCCCATGCAATCCGATATTTCTTTCCCGGCTATAAATCCTTCCAAAGTAGCGCCGGCATTCTCTCCTTTGCACCTCTTTCTTCTCCGAAATCGGTGCATCTATAGTTCCCCGGTGCTGAATCTATAGTTCCCCGGTGTCGAACATATAGTCTTTCGGTGCCGAACATATAGTCTGTTTACCCAAAACACACTATCTATTCACCCAAAACATACCATCTATTTCTGCAAAACATACTTTTGATTCCTTCGTTTCGTATATTCTCTGCATAATATACGGCATTTCTGCATATTCATTCCGCCGTTTATGCAATGATTCTCTACTTGGCGCTTTTCTCTAAAACGCAAGTGATATAGAAACCATATATTTCCTTTCTTTTTAATGCAATAATGGGAATAAAGGAAGCATTTGATATGACCCATGCAAGGTATGCAATGAGTCATATCAATCGGACATTTAGAATCTGCACCGCAACTCTATCCCTGCCTGCACCGGACGTCCTTTCTGCATGAATCCGTTGCCCATGCTCTCGAAGTAGAAGGCGGCGTAGTCTTTGTTGAGGGCGTTGCGCACCCAGAAGTCAATCTGACCGTTTCCCTTTTGGAAGCTGACGCGGCCGTTCAGGGTGCCGTAGAAGGCTTGGCTGACGGTGTTCTCTTCGGTCCAGTAGATGCGGCCGGCGGCGGTGTAGTTGGCATTCAGCTGGATGCGGTCGAACAGATGTCCCGGGTTGATGCGGAAGATATACTGGCCGCCGATGTTCATGGTGTGCTTGGGGACGAAAGGCACGTACTTACCTTTGTAGCTGACTTCCTGAAGCGTGCCGCCCACCTTGGCATTGGTGACGTAATCTTTGAAAACGGCATAGGTATAGCCGTAAGAAGCATTCAAGGTCAGAGCATCGGTCAAGCTGGCACGCAGGCTGGCTTCGGCGCCGTAGCTGTGGCTCTTACCGGCGTTTACGGTGATACGTCCCAGGCCGCTGTCGGCGAATTTGGAGATTTGCTGGTCGCGGGTGTCCATATAGAAAGCGGAGAAGTCGGCAAGCAGGCGTCCTTCCCAAAGGGTGAGGTGGGTGCCGGCTTCGTAGTTCCAGGTATATTCGGGTTTGTAGCGGGTGGCTTTATCTACCTCGGGCAAATCCTTCTTCATTCCCTTGATAGTGGTTTCCATCATACTGAAGCTGGGGTCTGCGGCTACGGCATCCATCATGGAGTTGCTCAGCACGCCGGTGATAAGGTCGGAGAACATCTGAATATTGTAACCGCCGGAGCGATAGCCACGGGCTGCCGTGAGGTAGACGTTACTGCCTTTCGTCCATTCGTATTGCAAGGCGAACTTGGGCAGCAACTGCACGTAGTCCGTAGATTCCTTGCCCACGTAGGCGGCATTGCCTTGCAGGGGTCCCTGGTTCTTGATGACCACAGGCATGGGCATTCCCGGTCGCTGCATCGTCACGGAGAAGTCGAAGTCAGTGGGGGTGGAAACGGAGTTATAATCCATCTTTATCTTTTCGTAGTCCAGGCGCAGACCGATGGTAGCCGAAAGTCCTTCTACCAGCAGGTCGTTGAACGTGGACTGGTGGAAGAGAGCGCCGCTCAAGGTCGGCGTATCGAAACTTCCGCTCACACGCAGGCTCTCGTTGTTGACGCTCATGCCCATGACAGGCATATTGGGGTTTGCTGCGGCAAGGTCTTCGAATACGCGGTTTGCGTTTCCTTCTATCACACTATTGATACCGTCCTTATGGAACACTACCGGGCCGTCGGTGTGCAGCCACTGGTAGAATCCGAAGGCGCCCGTAGTCCATTGCCAGCGACGGTTGGGCTTGGATTTGAGGACGATTTCCTCGGAGAGAGTGTTCATCTTCTGCTTCTGCTCGATGTTGAAGATGTCCTCGGGGGTGAAGTCCTGGTCCATGAACATACGGTCTTTCAGGTATTGATAGCCCGTAACGGCACTGAAGATGAAGTTCCGCGCCTGGTACTCCAGGTTTAGTCCGGCATTCAGCAGGTTGCGGTAGTAGCTGCTTTCTTCGTTATTGGAAATCTTGCCGATGTAGGGTTTCAAGTTCTCTTTCTGCTGGGCGGGGTCCAGGCTGCCCATATAGAAGTACGGGTATCCGCCCTGGTCGCTGTACTCATAGCTGACGTTCAAGTCTATCTTCCAGTTCTCCGAAGGCAGGTAGATGCCACGCATACGTCCGCCGGCGGACTGTCCGCGGTCTTCTTTCTTGAAGTCGCGCGCGGCATTGCGGAAGAATCCGCCCTGATAGTCGTAGAATCCGCCGGCAGAGAAGGCAAAGCGGTGGGATATCTGGTGGTAATGGGTGAGCGAGGCGTTGTAGGCATTGTGCGTTCCGGCACCCATGCGAAAGTCCGTGCCCTGATAGGAAAAGGGGGACTTGGTGTGTACTTTGATAAGGCCGCCCATGGCATTGCGCCCGTAGAGCGTGCCTTGCGGGCCGCGAAGCACGTCGATGCGCTCGACGTCGGCATAGCTGAAGTCGAAGGCGGACTTGTCGATGTAAGGGATATTATCCACATACAGTCCCACGGAAGGGGTATTGATGCGCGAACCGATGCCGCGGATATAAACGGCGGAAGTGAGCCGTGAGCCGTAGTCGGGGATGAACATATTGGGGACGAGCGCCGTAAGGTTCTTGATGGAGTTTACCTGCGTGGCTTGCATATCCTGCTGGGAGAGCAGGGTGACGGCGGCGGGTTGCTCACGCAATTTCCGGTTCTCTTTGGGGGTTGAGATGATGAGGATTTCTTCTACATCCACTACTTTCAAGGTGTCCACTTCTTCTGCCAGCAGGTTTCCGGCGGCAAGGAAGGTCAGGGCTAAGGCGAAAATTCTATATCTGTTCATAGCTGTTATTGTTTCGCCTGCAAAGTAAAGGGAAATCGGGGGGATGGGCAATCCTCATTTATTAGGATTTCACCACAGAGGACACAGAGGCGCACGGAGTTCTTTATTGAAACGCAGATTAACGCAGATTTTCGCAGATTATTATATCCTCTTTGCGTCAATCTGCGTTAATCTGCGTTTTATTATATCCCTTAAACTCTGTGCGCCTCTGTGTCCTCTGTGGTGAAATCAGATGCGGTCTGCCTCTACATATCCGTGCATCACCGCGTAGATGGTCAGCGCGGATACGGACTTGATGCCCAGCTTCTCCGTGATGTTCTTGCGGTGAGAAATGACGGTCGTCAGGCTGATATTCAGTTTGTCCGCTATTTCCTTGTTGATGAGCCCGCGGGTGATCAGTACCAGCACTTCTATCTCACGGGCGGAGAGGTCGTGTTCGCTGGGAACGGCGGGCGCAGTGCCGGGATGTCCGGCGGGCATCTTGCCGTGGCGTCCGTCCTGGTGTCCATGCCGGTGGAGTTGCAGGATGCTTTTCACCAGGTTCTTTTCACCTTGAAAGATGTTCAGGGTGGACATGCCCGAAAGCTGGGGCAAGGTGTCTCCACCTGCCAGCACGATGGTTTTGGTCTTGCGTTCGAGGAAGAACGCCGTATGTTCAAAGTAGATTTGCGAAGAGATAAAGTAGTGCGCGTACATATCGGGCGTGTCATCCATCAGTTCGCCGAAGGAACGGAAGGAACGGATGGTAGCCATCGGGATGATTTCTTCCAGGAGATTCTGCAAGCCCAGGCACGACAGGGTGTCGGGGTTGACAATGGCTATCTCGGGAGAAGGCGTATGAGGGGGTTCCGTATGTAGCATCTGGGATTCTTCTTTTTAAGTTGTTGCAAAGATACCTATTTTATTCCGATAATCAACCTAAAAGGGCTTTTGCCGCTTCGGCACACCGTTCGCCGTCCACTCCGGCGGAGACTATTCCACCGGCATAACCGGCTCCCTCGCCGCAAGGGAACAATCCCTTCACACGGACGTGCTGCAAGGTTTCCTTATCGCGGAGAATGCGTACCGGCGCCGATGTACGGGTTTCCACGCCTATCATCACCGCTTCGTTCGTCAGGAAACCGTGGCTGTATCTGCCAAACATCTGGAAGCCTTTGCTCAACCGCTCTGTGATGAAAGGCGGCATCCAGAAGTGCAGGGGGGAAGATACCAGGCCGGGGGCGTAGGAAGTCTCGGGCAGGTCGTAGCTTAACTTCTTCTTTGTAAAGTCCGCCATTCGTTGGGCAGGCGCTGTCTGCTTCATGTTGCCTTGCTGCCAGCAGAGGCGTTCAAGATCTTCCTGGAAGTAGAGCATATTCAATTGAGAATGGAAGTCTGAAGATTGAGAATTGGCGGTGCCGTTCATGGAGTCCACATCTTCGGGGCGCAACTCCACCACCATCCCCGAATTACTCCAACGGGAGCCACGGTTGCTGGGGCTCATGCCGTTGACTACGATTTGTTGCGGGCCACTGGCGGCGGGCACTACGAAGCCGCCGGGACACATGCAGAAGCTATATACGCCCCGCCCGTCCACTTGATTCACAAAGCTGTATTCGGCGGCGGGCAGGTATTTCCCGCGTCCGTTCCGGTTGTGGTATTGTATCTGGTCTATCAATTCGGCGGGATGCTCCAGGCGTACGCCGACGGCGATGCCTTTGGCTTCTATCTCTACCTGATTGGCGGCGAGCCAGCGGTACACGTCGCGGGCGGAATGACCGGTGGCGAGTATCACAGGACCGAGAAGGGTCTTCCCGGTATTGGTTTCGATGCCTTTTACTTCATCTTTCTCAATGATCAGGGCGTCCATACGGGTTTCAAAATGAACTTCACCGCCACAGCTGATGATGGTATTCCGCATGTTCTCGATGACGCGCGGCAGTTTGTCCGTACCGATATGGGGATGGGCGTCCACTAATATAGAGGTAGAGGCTCCGTGCTGGCAGAATACATTCAGAATCTTGTCCACATTTCCCCGTTTCTTGCTGCGGGTATATAACTTTCCGTCGGAGTAGGCACCCGCCCCGCCCTCACCGAAACTGTAATTGGATTCAGGGTTCACCGTTTGCTGGCGACCTATCTGTGCGAGGTCTTTCTTGCGTTCGCGCACGTCCTTACCACGCTCTACGATGACAGGGCGAAGTCCGAGTTCTATAAGGCGCAATGCAGCGAAGAGTCCGCCCGGACCGGCACCGACTACGATGACCTGGGGGCGACCCTCTACATTATTATATATAGTATGCTGATATTCGTCGTCTCCGGGCGTTTCATTCAGGTATGCCCGCACGGTCAGGTTTATGAAGATAGTTCGCTGGCGGGCATCGATGCTGCGTTTCAGGATGCGCGTGGCAGTGATGTCACGCAGGTTCAAACCTTTCTCCTGCACTAAGTAATCTTTCAGACGTTGCTCATTGGCTGCAACTTCGGGCAGCACTCTAAGGGTGTATTCTTGTATCATAAATCTTTCTTATACTTATCCGAACAAGGTACGGAACGCCTCTTCCACCTTCCGCACCGGTATCAGTTCTATCTTTATCTTCTTCGTATTCAGCCCCTGCATATTATACTTAGGCAGGATGAACCGCTTGAAACCCAATTTCTCCGCTTCACCGATGCGTTGTTCTATACGGTTCACCGGACGGATCTCTCCCGACAAACCGATTTCTCCCGCCATGCACACTTCCGGCTCTATCGCCGTATCCATGTTGCTGGAGAGAATGGAACTGATGACGGACAAGTCGATGGCAGGGTCATTGACCTTCAATCCGCCGGCGATATTGAGGAATACATCCTTCTGCGCCAGTTTGAAGCCGACGCGCTTCTCGAGTACGGCAAGCAGCATATTCATCCGTCGGATGTCGAAGCCGGTGGCGGAGCGTTGGGGATTGCCGTACACGGCACTGCTGACCAGCGCCTGCGTTTCGATGAGGAAAGGACGGATGCCCTCGATGGCAGAGGCGATGGCTATGCCGCTCATGCCTTCGTGGTCTTGGCTCAAGAGCAGCTCCGAAGGATTATCCACCTGCCGCAAACCGTCCTGCCGCATTTCGTAAATGCCCAACTCCGCCGTACTGCCGAACCGGTTCTTGATGCTGCGCAGGATGCGGTACATATAGTGCTGGTCGCCCTCGAACTGAAGTACCGTATCTACGATATGCTCCAGCACTTTAGGTCCGGCAATGCTTCCTTCCTTGTTGATATGCCCGATAAGTATCACCGCCGTATGCGTCTCCTTGGCAAAGCGCAGGATGGAAGCGGAACACTCGCGTACCTGGGCAATGCTGCCGGGAGAGGATTCGAGAGTTTCGGTGGAGATGGTCTGTATGGAGTCGATGATGACTATATCCGGGCGGGTATTCTTGATGTGTACATAAATCTGTTCCAAGGATGTTTCACAGACGATGAGGCAGTCGCTGGAAGCGGTTGTCAGGCGGTCGGCACGCAGTTTCAGTTGGCGGGTGCTCTCTTCGCCGGAGATATAGAGGATACGTTTCTCCGGGATGCGGAGCACGGTTTGCAGGACTAAGGTCGATTTGCCGATGCCCGGTTCACCGCCAATCAGGACAAGGGAGCCTTGCACCAGTCCGCCGCCCAGTACGCGGTTCAGTTCGGCGTCGTGAAGGTCGATGCGGGGTTCGTCGTCTGCTATGATTTCGTCCAGGGTGATAGGCTTGGCTTTGGCAGTTTCGATGCCCGATACGGGGCGCTTGCTCACGACTTCTTTCCGTACGACTTCTTCCACGTAGGTGTTCCACTCTCCGCACGCCGGGCACTTGCCTACCCATTTGGGGGACTCTTGCCCGCAGTTGCTGCATACATAAACGGTCTTTTCTTTTGCCATAATCAGGGGAGATGCTAAGATGATGGGGGCAAAGGTACGATTTTTCACCACAGAGGACACAGAGTTCCACAGAGTTTTTGTTGAAATGCAGGAAGATTCACCACAGAGGATACAGAGGCGCACAGAGTTTATAATCCGCATTTCTATCAAAGAACTCTGTGGAACTCTGTGTCCTCTGTGGTGAAAAATCTGCGGAAATCTGCGTTTTATTGTATCTCCTAAACTCTGTGCGCCTCTGTGTCCTCTGTGGTGAACCTTGCCATAGCCTTCGCCCTCGCCCGGTCAGGTTTTCCGGTACCGGTCAGGGGTAGGCACGGCACGGAGAGGATGCGCTTGGGACGCCAGTAAGGGGGAAGGACTTGCCGACAGATGGGCTCGATCTCCTGCGATCCCTCGCCTTCAACCAGCAGGACAACCACCTCGCCGAACTTCTCGTCGGGGGCAGAAGTGATGAGGAAGGGACGGGGCAGATGCTCCGTCAAGAGGGCTTCGACCTGCTCTATCTGTATCTTTACACCGCCACTGTTGATGGTGTTGTCCTTCCTGCCCAGAATGCGAAATTGCCCGCAGTCGTTGAGTTCGGCGATGTCGTTGGTGATGAGTTCTTCCGGGCACACTTTGGGGGCATGGATGATGAGCGTACTTTCCCGACTGAGACGGAGACGTACCCCCTCGAAAGGCGTGTACCAGTCGGAAGCATCCGCGCCGTTCAGCCGGCGCAGGGCGATGTGCGACAGCGTTTCCGTCATGCCGTAGGTAGACCAGACGGCATTCGGAAAGTCCTTCAGTTCACGGGCAAGGCGGGTGTCGATGGCTCCGCCGCCGATGATGAGATGGCGAATCTGCCGGAGCAGGGCTTTCTCTTCGGGCACGAGCAGGGAGTTATAGACCTGCATCGGAATCATGGCGGCAAACGTCGGCGCCTCTTCCAGCCCCCGCAAAGGATGCCCCGAAGGGGTGACCGACAGCAGGCGCAGGTGGGCAACCAGGCTTCGCACCACCACCATCTTCCCGGCAATGTACTTCAACGGCATGCACAACAAGGCGGTGTCTCCCCGCTGCAATCCGAGGAAGGCGCAGGTGAGGCGGGCGCTTTCCTTCATGCGCTCTTTCTCTACCCGCATCTCCTTGGGCGTGCCGGTAGAGCCGGAAGTATGTACCACGACCGTACTTGCGGAGTCGCCCCACTCGGCAAGGAAAGCCGCAAGTTCCGCGCGGGTTTGTTCGTCCATCAGTTCGGGAGTCATCATGCTTGCAGCCAGTTTAGAAGTTCGGGCTCGGGTTCTTCGGGATGGAAACAGAGGCAATCGCCCTCAATGTGCAACGGGTAGTCGATGTTATCGGTAAAGAGCAGACCGGTGCCCAGGCCCTGAGGCAGCACGGGTGACAGCGTACCGCACCATTGCGCAATGGCATTCAGCCCCACGTTCGATTCGAGCGCGGAAGTAACCCAGGAGCCGATGCCCCGTTCCGCCGCTAGTTCCATCCACTCTTCCGAGCCGCTGATGCCGCCGTGCAGAGAGGGTTTCAGGATAATGTACTGGGGACGGATGGTTTCCAGCAATTCTATCTTCCGGGCACGTTCGTTGATGCCTATCAGTTCTTCGTCCAGGGCGATGGGCAGGGGGGTAGAAGCGCAAAGTGCCGCCATTTCCCGCCACTGCCCGGCGCGGATGGGCTGCTCGATGGAGTGGAGCTGGAACCCGGAGAGGCGCTGCAACTTGGCGGGCGCATCGGCGGGAGTAAAGGCGCCGTTGGCATCTACACGCAGTTCTATCTGCCGGGGAGGGAAGTGCCGGCGGATATGTGCCAGCAGTTCCAGTTCGCGCTCAAAGTCGATGGCGCCAATCTTGAGCTTGATGCAACGGAAACCGCTCTGCATCTTCTCCTCGATCCGGCGGAGCATTTCGTCGAAGCTGCCCATCCAGATAAGACCGTTGATGGGGATGCCTGCCCTACCCTGGCTGAAAGGGGTGTGCCAGAATCGCAGGCTGCCTGCCTGGAAATGGAGTAAGGCGGTCTCCAGCCCGAAGAGGATGGAAGGATAAGGCAGCAGGGCGCGGCGGTCTATCTCGCCGGTTTGCTCCAGGCGGCGGCAAGCGGCGGCGAGGAGCTGGTCATAATCGGGCAGGTCGTCGCAACTCAGGGCGGGGAGCGGGGCGCACTCCCCCACTCCGTAGCGATGGCTATCCGTTTCCGTAAGGAGAATGTACCGGACGTCTCGGGTGGTGTAGGTACCTCGCGACGTGCCGGCAGGTTGCTTGAAGTGCAACTGCTTCTTTATGATTCTGATTTGGTATTTCATGCTTTTAAGCAAAAGTTATTACGGAAACTTAGGATAATCCTTGAACCGAGGCTTGCGCTTCTCCAGGAACGCCTTTCCGCCTTCCTGCGCCTCATCAGTCATGTAGTAAAGCATAGTGGCATCGCCTGCCAGTTCCTGAATGCCGGCTTGTCCGTCGAGTTCGGCATTCAATCCGGCTTTTATCATACGCAGGGCAAGGGGGCTGTGCTCCATCATCTTCTCCGCCCATGCCACGGTTTCGTCTTCCAGGCGTTCCAAAGGAACGACAGTATTGACCAATCCCATCTCCAACGCCTCTTGTGCGGAGTACTGGCGGCAGAGGAACCATATCTCGCGCGCCTTCTTCTGCCCTACGATGCGGGCGAGGTAGGACGAACCGAAACCGGCGTCGAAGCTACCCACTTTCGGCCCGGTCTGTCCGAAGATGGCGTTCTCCGAAGCGATTGTCAGGTCGCAAACCACGTGCAGCACGTGACCGCCGCCGATAGCATAGCCGTTCACCATCGCGATGACGGGCTTCGGCAGGGAGCGGATTTGCTTCTGCACATCGAGCACGTTCAGGCGGGGAACGCCGTCGGTGCCTACATAGCCGCCGTGACCTTTGACGTGCATATCGCCGCCGCTGCAAAACGCCTTGTCTCCGGCGCCGGTCAGTACTACGACGTCGATGTCCTGGCACTCGCGGCAGTAGTACAGCGCGTCGCTTATCTCCGAGGTGGTGGTGGGCGTAAAGGCGTTGCGGTAGCGCGGGCGGTTGATGGTTATCTTGGCTATCCCGTTATAGAAGTCGAACAGGATGTCTTCATACTCTTTGATTGTTTTCCATTCTCTTGTTTCCATCTGTTATTGTTCTTTAGTTTTAGTATTCTTCTCTTTCAGTCCGTGGAAGTACTCCCTCAGCAGGGTGGTATCCCGCTCCTTGTCGGTGAACACTTCCAGCAGCATCGGCCCAGGCTGCGGTTCGGGGGCGGTGAACAGCGCCATGGCCTCTGCTGCCGATGCCTCATCCGTAGCTTGCAGATAGGTGAAGCCGCGCTCCCCGGCCCAGCCGCGGGCGGTAGTGCGGTGCTCGGCGGTGATGAACCGGCGCGAGCGGCTGGACTTATCCATACCCGGCAAGGTGTGGAATATCTCGCCCCCCTCGTTGTTCAGCAACAGGATGCGGACGTTGGCGCCGAGCGTCTGGCTCCAAAGCGCATTCATATCGTAGAAGAAGCTGAGGTCGCCTATCACGATGAAGTTCAGCCGTTCCGAAGCCACGGCATAGCCTATCGCCGTGGAGAGCGAGCCTTCGATGCCGTTCACGCCCCGGTTGCAGCACACCTCTACATTGGGCGAGACGGCGAACAGCTGTGCATAGCGCACGGTGGAACTGTTGGCAAGATGTATCGCGCAGTTCTCCGGCAACGCCTGTATCAGCGTCCCGATGACGGAGATTTCCGAATAAGGGAGTTCCGGCATGGGGATGGTGCGGCAATAGTTCTCCCACATCAGCGGGTAGTTGTTGGGGCGGTTATCCAGCATCGAGCTGATTTTCTCCAGGAACTCGAAGGGGTCCATCTCGATGACGGTGGTCAGGCAGCCGTAGAGGTCGGCTATCTTTCCGTCGGCAGCCACGTGCCAGTGCTCGCGGGGCGGATGGGTGCGGAGATACTTCTTCAACTGCTTGGATACGATGTGACCGCCGTAGGTGATGAGCAACTCGGGCGCCATGTCGTCCTGCCGCTGGGACGTCATGGAGTAAATGGCGGCGTCGAAGTTCTTGATGGGCAGCCCCGGGACGGTCTGGTTGCCCAGGTGCTCGGTCAGCCAGACGAAGTGCTTGTAGAGCGACTTCACGTATTTCTTCTCGAAAAGGTAGATAAGGTTCATCTGCCCCACTACCATCATGCGCTTGTTGTAGGCGTTCAGGCGGTCGATAAGGGCGGAGTAGTCGCGGTCGTACACGCTGAGTCCCTGGTAGCGGGTGATGGTACGCACCTGGGGCAGCTCCTTCGCGGTGAAGCGGTAGATGGGTTCGGAGATGGGCACGTTGATGTGCACCGGACCGCGTCCGTGATGGGTGGTTTCCAGGATGGCTTCGTTTATCAGGCGGTTGCAGTGCCACTCGTCTTCCTCGGTATGCACTTCGGGCAGGTTGACGGAGAGCTTGACCAGCGAGCCGAACACGCCGGGTTGCGGCAGCGTCTGCCCGTCCATCTGACCAATCCAGGCGGCGGGGCGGTCAGCGGAGATGACGATGAGGGGCACTTGCTGGTAGTAGGCTTCGGCTACGGCAGGGTGCAGGTTGAGCAGCGCCGAGCCGGAAGTGCAGCACACGGCGGCGGGACTTCCGCCCTGGAGCGCCAGCCCGATGGCAAAGAATCCGGCGCTGCGTTCGTCGGTCACCGGATAGCAGGTCAGGTCGTCCATATTGGCGAGTGTATGCACAATGGCGGCGTTGCGGCTGCCGGGGCACAGCACTATCTTGCGTACGCCGTGCGCCCGTAGGAGTGCTGCCAACTGAAGGATGCTCTTTTTGTCTGAATACATAGTTCCTCTTGTTTATGGTTATGCCCGTTCGTCCGGGCGGATAATGCTTTGCATGGTTTTCATCTTCTCGGCGGTCTCGTCCCACTCCGAGGCGGCGTCGGACGAAGCCAGTATGCCGCCGCCGGCGTAGAGGGTGGCGGTGGCGGGGGCGCCGACGTCTGTGGCGGGGCAGG
>CAJKXC010000012.1 GCA_905203765.1 uncultured Bacteroides sp. | reverse complement strand
CTTGCTTCTTTCAAAAACAACGTTTACCTTTGGCAGCGTGTAGGAGCGCCTACCAAAATATTTATTAAAACTTTATTAGAAGCGTCTTGCTTCATTCTTGTTGTTCGAAAACCTGAGAAATTTTCACCTCTACAAGAATGGCATTCAGACGGCTTCCGCGCTATAGCGTGGGGCTGATATGTCATTTCGTAGATTTAGGGCTTCTCAGGGCCTCTCTACAGCGAAGTGAAACAATCAGTTTCACGCTTCGTGTTTGTAATAGGCCCTTTATGGAACTGAGGAGAGCCGCAAAACAATCTTATTCACAACATGGATAATCAAAAACGAGAAAAGTACGAACCGCCGGCAGTAGAGGTGCTGACGGTGGCAGTGGAGTATGGCTTTGCGGGTACTGGCGGCGGCGGTGGCAGCACCGGAACCGGTAGTGCCGATGCTGCATTGCCGGGATGGGAGCCTGAGGATGGCTACTGGCAATAATCCTCTTCAGTAATTACAAACGAATTAAAACAAAGAATTTATTATGAGAAATTTAAATTACATCAGCGCCCTGCTATGCGCAGCGGCTCTGGTAACGAGTTGCTCCAATGAAGAAATGATGGAGAACAGAACATCTGCTGACGGCTTTACATTGGTTGCCACAACGGGGGCAGACACAAGAACAACGATAGGCGAAGGCTATAAAGTGAACTGGACTGCCGGTGATGCTTTCTATGCCTTTGGCGGTGCTACCGGAACGCCTAAGGTTTATAAGGCTACGGCAAAATTGACTTTGGAAGGTAACCCTTCTGCCGGTACAACGGAAGCTAAGTTCACAGGAGAGTTGGCCGGTGATATATCTAACTTGCAGTACGCAGTTTATCCTCGCGACGCATACAAGTCCGAGACAATGACCGTAGAATTCCCTACAGCATATGCCTATTCTAATAGCAATGCGCCGATGTTCGGAAAACTGAACGCTGAGAAAACGAAGGTGAACTTCAGCAATCTGTTGAGCGGTATGATGCGTATTGAGCTGAGCGGATTGGCAGAAGGAACAACCGGTTCATTGACGCTGGCAGGTGCAAATATTGCAGGCGAGGCTGCATTGATAATTGATGGGGGTGATGGTTCACTTGACGAAATCGCGGATGGAGAGGACGCTGTGGTAGTGTCGTTCACCGCAAGCGATGCAGACCCGCTGGTACTGGATATTCCGGTGCCTGCCGCCACTTATGTGGGCGGTATTACTGCCACGCTGAAGATAGGCGAAAATTCAAAGGAAACCCAAGTGTATCAGACTACGAAAAACTTTGTAGTGACAGCAGGTACGATAAAGGTGATGCCCGGTATCGGCGACATTAAAGTTGATGCCAGCACTGGCGACCTCACGTTCAGCAAAGTAGTGGAAAGCGCGGAAGATGCAGTAAAAGAATTGAAGAATGGCGAAAAGAATATCACCGTTAATACAATGGCAGCAGGCGAACAGATTGAGATTCCGAGCGATGCAGGCAACGAACCTATTACTATCAATGTCAACGAAGTAACCGGCAATGACGGGAGCATCACGATAAAGGGAGATAACAGCGCGAATAATCTTTCCGTCAGCATCAACGTGCCGGAAGGTGTAGAAGGAAAGTTGAAGGTTGAGGACATCGACCATGTGGAGATTAACGGCACTTGGGAGAAAGTTACTGCCAGCACAGGCCAAAACACTTTTGTGGTGAAAGCCGGCGCTGTGATAAAAGATTTGACCGTAGAGAAAGGTAACATCGAGATAAAAGGGGGCGGCGAGGTTAACAAACTTACACTGAATGCAGATATGGCTATCAACAAACCATTTTTTGTGCCGGTAGGAAAACAGATGGCGATAGTCTTGGGCACGCACACATTGACATTGGTCGGAGACGAGTCATTTGGTATAGATAATTGTGTTCGCATTCTCAAGGATGCCAGCCTTACAATAACCGGAGATGGAGGCAGCAAAGGACAGATTGATGATAAAGCCAAAGGAATAGCTTTGGCGGATGACAATGCCAAATTTACAATGAAGAATGTGAATTATAGCGCAGACTATGTGCATGCAGGTGGTATCCTTATAAATTTGCATGCCAGCAACGCTGCTGCTGAGGTAGACAACTGTACAATGCAGAGCGTGGAATATTGCCTGAGTACCAATGCTGCGACACCGGTTGGTAAAGACAACACGATTGCATTAACCAATTCTGAATTCACTGCTAAGGAAACAGCTCTTATGGTGAACACTCCTGTTACGGTAACGGCTACAGGCTGTACCTTCACGGGTGGCTGGCAAGGCGCTTTCCTACGCGGCGGTACGTTCACATTCGATGGTTGCAGCTTCAATTTGAACGTCAACACTGTTTACCAGACAAGCGTTTTGCCGGGCGCTACTTCATGGGGTGGTGGAAACAATGCTCCTGCCGCAGCCATTACAGCTGGTAACAGAAGTGGCAGCGCATACGACTACAAGACGAATATCACTTTGAAGAATAGTTGCAGCCTGGCTGTCCAAGTAGGTGGCGTAGATTCCCAAGACTATCCCGCTATCTACCTGGATGCCGAAAAAGACAAACCGAACCAAGGTGTTACATTCACCGATAATGAAGCTACTTATACTACTTCACTTGCAGAAGTCGGTAAGGGTTTTGTTATCAATAATACCACCGGACAGGTTATAGTAAACGGGACAGCCTATACCGGCGGGGCGGATTGAGCCGATTATCAACTTATTTGTCCGCTTTATCCGCAGAATCCGCGTCTAAGAAGTCTCTTAAAGACCGATTTTAACATAGTTCGGAAAGCGTAACTTAGCGGCTGATAATAAGCGTATTATGCTTGCTTTAACAGTGCGGGTGTATAAGGGGTAAATAATCCTTATACACCCGCACTGTTCCTTATACACCCGTAACGGGCAGTAAATAAGTGGATTATACACCGGGTGTAGGGTGTAGGAGAAAGTTTAAAAACTCTGTTTGGTACTTGTTGTGTTTGGGGGTAATCGGATTATTTCCTTCCGAAGTCAGCAGGCACTTCACCCCACTGCTTGGTTTCCCACTTCAGTATGCGAGTGGTGTAGGTGTTCTCGTGCAGCCATTTTTCGGCGCGTTCTATCAGCAGGAAGAGCTCTTCGGTCTTTGGCTCGCGTGGTAATTTTGTCTTACACTTCTTCTGCCTTACCCAGTTGATGGCATTCACGCTATCGCTGTAAATGGGCATGTCGAAACCGCGTTGTTTCAGCAGTGCAAGGCCGTGGACAATGGCGAGGAACTCTCCGATATTGTTCGTGCCATATACGGGGCCGAAGTGGAAAATCTGTTGGCGGCTGGCAACGTGTACGCCCCGATACTCCATCGCTCCGGGATTTCCGCTGCACGCAGCATCTACGGCAAGACTGTTCTCTATGACGGCGGCGGGAAGAGGAGCGTCCGGATTCTTGGGCGCATTGGTATGGGAAGCGGCAGACCGCTTGATGTACTCGTACGGTGAAGAAGCAAAGGCCCTTTCCGCTTCTTCGCGCGTCTCGAACGACTTGTACTTCGCTCTTTCGTAGCCCTTGGTCTGCAACTGGCATTCCGTCCAGGATGTATAGATGCCCGGAGTGACTCCTGCCCAAACAACGTAAAACTTCTCCTTCTTCATAATAGGCAACAAAGGTAAGAATATATTCTGCAAAACCGAACAACTTCTCCCCCTCACTTGTTCTTTCAATAAAGAAAACTATAAAATAAGAACAACATTATGAGAGAAAGACATATGAAAAGAACATTTGAAGAGGCTATGGAACATCGCCGCACGTATTATTCCATCAGCAGTGACTCTCCGGTACTGGACGAGGAAGTGGTACACGCCATCCGCGCGGCTGTGAAGCATGTGCCGTCGGCATTCAACTCGCAGACAACGCGCGTAGTGTTGCTGCTGGGCGACGAGCACCTGAAACTGTGGAGAATAGTGAAAGACCAGCTGAGGCCGCTCGTTCCGGCAGAGCACTTCCACAAGACGGAAGAAAAGATTGACGGCTCCTTTGCCTGCGGACATGGAACGATTCTTTTCTTTGAGGACCACGCCATCGTGACGAAGCTCGAAGAGCAATTCCCTACGTATAAGCATAACTTTGCCACCTGGTCGCAGCAGACGTCCGCCATGCACCAGTTCGCCATCTGGACGATGCTCGAGGACCTGGGACTGGGAGCCTCGTTGCAGCACTACAACCCGCTGATTGACGAGGAAGTGCGCCGCACCTGGCACCTGCCCGAAACATGGACGCTGGTGGCACAGATGCCTTTCGGCACGCCTACCGCCGAACCGGGCGAAAAGGAATTTGATGATTTGAGCGAACGTATCAAGATATTCCTTTAAACAGATAAAATATTTTGTTTACCTTTGCCTGCAAAGGTAAGCAGATATGATACGTATTTTCTTAATCGGCTACATGGGAGCCGGTAAAACGACTTTAGGAAAGGCTTTTGCCCGCGAATTGCATGTGCCGTTCATCGACTTGGACTGGTACATTGAGGAACGCTTTCACAAATCAATCAGTGAATTGTTCGCCGAGCGGGGAGAAGCCTCTTTTCGTGAACTGGAGCGGAAGATGCTGCACGAGGTGGGCGAGTTCGAAGACGTGGTGATCTCCACCGGCGGCGGCACGCCCTGCTTCTTCGACAACGTGGAGTTTATGAACGGGCACGGGCAGACGGTATTCCTGGATGTACGCCCCGACGTGCTTTTCCAGCGCTTGCGCATCGCCACGCAAAAGCGCCCCATCCTGCAAGGCAAGACGGACGAAGAACTGCGTGCCTTCATTGTGGAAGCGCTCGGCAAGCGCGCTCCTTTCTACTCGCAAGCGCTCTACCGGTTCGATGCCGGACACCTGGAAAGCTATAGCCAGATAGCCGAATCCGTGCAGCAACTGCGTAACCTACTGAAACTTTAATCCCTTGTAAATGTGTATTTTTCGCCCAAAAGAGCGGGAAATATTAGATTTATATGTATTTTTGTGCCCCTTGCAGGAAAGAGATTCGGCAAGCAAAGGAGTTATAGTAGATTGTAAAATAGTAAAGAATAACGATTAGATGAGAAAATGGCGTATTGAAGATTCAGAAGAGCTGTACAACATAACAGGTTGGGGCACTTCGTACTTTAGTATCAATGACAAAGGTCATGTTGTGGTGACACCGCGTAAGAATGGCGTTGCCGTCGATTTAAAAGAGTTGGTGGACGAGTTGCAACTGCGCGATGTGACGGCTCCTATGTTGTTGCGTTTTCCTGACATCCTGGACAACCGTATCGAAAAGACCTCTTGCTGCTTCAAGCAGGCAGCCGAGGAGTACGGCTACAAGGCGGAGAACTTCATCATTTATCCCATCAAGGTGAATCAGATGCGTCCGGTGGTAGAGGAAATCATCAGCCACGGCAAGAAGTTCAACCTGGGACTGGAAGCGGGCTCCAAACCCGAACTGCACGCGGTAATTGCCGTCAACACGGACTCCGATTCGCTGATTATCTGCAACGGATACAAGGACGAGAGCTATATAGAACTGGCTTTGCTGGCACAGAAGATGGGCAAACGCATCTTCCTGGTTGTAGAGAAGATGAACGAACTGAAACTGATTGCCAAGATGGCGAAGCAGTTGAACGTAAAACCCAATATCGGCATTCGTATCAAATTGGCTTCCTCGGGAAGCGGTAAGTGGGAAGATTCCGGCGGCGATGCAAGCAAGTTCGGTTTGTCGTCCAGTGAACTGCTCGAGGCGCTCGACTTCTTACGCGATAAGGGTTTGCAGGATTGCCTGAAACTGATTCATTTCCACATCGGCAGCCAGGTGACGAAGATACGCCGCATCAAGACGGCGCTCCGCGAAGCCTCGCAATTCTATGTACAGCTACACGCCATGGGCTTCAAGGTGGAGTTTGTGGACATCGGCGGCGGACTGGGCGTGGACTATGACGGCACGCGTTCTTCGAGCAGCGAAAGTAGCGTGAACTATTCCATCCAGGAATACGTCAACGACTCCATATCTACCCTGGTGGATGCCAGCGACAAGAACGGCATTCCCCATCCCAACATCATCACCGAGAGCGGACGCGCGCTGACCGCCCATCACTCCGTACTCGTCTTCGAGGTGCTGGAAACCACCACCTTGCCCGAATGGGACGATGACGAAGTGGTGACCGAGGACGACCACGAACTGCTGCGCGAACTCTACGGCATCTGGGACACACTGAACCAGAACAAGATGCTGGAAGCCTGGCACGACGCACAGCAGATACGCGAAGAAGCGCTCGATCTCTTCAGCCACGGCATCGTAGACCTCAAAACGCGGGCGCAGATCGAACGCCTGTATTGGTCTATCATGCGCGAGGTGCACCAGATAGCAAACGGCTTGAAGCATGCTCCCGACGAACTCCGCGGACTTCCGAAGCTGTTGGCGGACAAATACTTCTGTAACTTCTCGCTCTTCCAGTCCTTGCCGGACTCTTGGGCGATAGACCAGATATTCCCTATCATGCCCATCCAGCGCCTGGACGAGAAGCCCGACCGCTCTGCCACTTTGCAGGACGTCACTTGCGACTCCGACGGAAAGATTGCCAACTTCATCTCTACGAAGAATGTGGCGCACTATCTGCCGGTGCACTCTCTGAAGAGCAAGGAGCCCTATTATGTAGGCGTGTTCCTGGTGGGTGCTTACCAGGAGATACTGGGCGATATGCACAACCTCTTCGGTGATACCAATGCCGTGCATATCTCCGTAAGCGAGAAGGGCTACTCCATCGACCAGGTGATTGACGGCGAAACCGTTGCCGAAGTACTGGACTATGTGCAATACAGCCCGAAGAAGCTGGTGCGCACGCTGGAGACCTGGGTATCGCAATCGGTGAAAGAAGGACGCATCTCCCTGGAAGAAGGAAAAGAATTCTTGTCTAACTATCGTTCCGGGCTTTACGGATATACTTATTTGGAATGAATTAGTGACGAGTGACGAGCTACAAGCTACAAGTAGCTGCGCAATACTCGTAGCTTGTAGCTCGTAGCTGAAACTTATTAATAATGAGAGAAAAACTGACTGTAATCAAAGTGGGTGGCAAAATCGTAGAAGAGGAAGCCACCCTCTATAAATTATTGGATGACTTTGCCGCCATCGACGGTTACAAAGTCCTGGTACACGGGGGCGGACGCTCGGCTACAAAGCTCGCCGCCCAACTGGGTATTGAAAGCAAAATGGTAAATGGCCGCCGCATCACCGATGCCGAAACCCTGAAAGTGGTGACGATGGTGTACGGCGGATTGGTAAACAAAAACATCGTAGCCGGGCTACAGGCGCGTGGCGTCAATGCACTGGGGCTTACGGGTGCCGATATGGACGTAATCCGTTCGGTGAAGCGTCCCGTGAAGGATGTGGACTATGGCTTCGTGGGCGATGTGAAGCAGGTGAATGCCACTTTCCTGGGCGACCTTATCCATAAAGGTGTCGTCCCCGTGATGGCTCCGCTGACGCACGACGGCAACGGACACATGCTGAACACGAACGCCGATACCATTGCCGGCGAAACTGCCAAAGCACTGGCAACCTTGTTCGACGTCACTTTGGTCTACTGCTTTGAAAAGAAAGGCGTGCTGCGCGATGAGAACGATGACGACAGCGTCATCCCGCAGATTACACCCGCAGAGTTCGAACAATACGTTGCCGACGGAGTAATCCAGGGCGGCATGATTCCGAAGTTGGAGAACTCTTTCGAGGCGTTGAACGCCGGCGTGTCTGAAGTCGTAATTACTTTGGCTTCAGCGATTAATGGAGACAGCGGAACCCGAATCATAAAATAATTCAGAAAAAAGTGGTGGCAGGCTGTAACTTTCTGTATACTTAACCGTCAATTATTTAGAGATGCAAGAACTCAGCTTTCGTAATGACATTCTCCCTCTGAAAGACAAGCTCTTTCGGTTAGCCCTGAGAATAACGTTCGATAGGGCAGAAGCAGAGGATGTGGTGCAGGAAACGCTGATAAGAGTGTGGAACAAGCGCGATGAGTGGACGCAGTTCGGTTCTATCGAAGCCTATTGCCTGACGGTGGCAAAGAACCTGGCGATAGACCGCAGCGAAAAGAAAGACGCCCAGACCGTGGAACTGACCTCTGAAATGGAGCAGGCTTCCGAAGCATCGAGCCCTTACGAAAAGCTGGTGGACAAAGAACGGATGACGTTGATACACCGGCTGATGAAGGAACTTCCCGGGAAACAGCGGCAGATTATGCAGCTGAGGGACATCGAAGGTAAGAGCTACAAAGAAATAGCAGTGCTACTGAACCTGACCGAGGAACAGGTAAAAGTGAACCTCTTCAGAGCACGGCAGAAAGTAAAACAAAAGTTTATAGATATAGAAGGTTATGGACTCTAAATATATAGAACAACTCTTGGAACGCTACTGGCAGTGCGAAACTTCCCTCGAAGAAGAAGCCCGCCTGCGTGCTTTCTTTAGCGGAAACGATGTCCCCGGACATTTGCTGCGCTACAAGGACTTGTTTGTATATCAGCAATTCTTGCAGGATGACCATCTGGGCGAAGATTTCGATGCACGGGTGCTTGCAGAAGTGGAAGTTCCGGTAGTGAAGGCAAAACGCCTGACGCTGACCGCACGCTTCATGCCATTGTTCAAAGCCGCCGCAGTAGTGGCAGTGGTTCTTTCGCTGGGGAATGTGATGCAACATTCGTTCTTCTCGGATGTGAAAGAGGTGGCCGCCGCCGATACCATCGGCAAACAGATTTCCGCTCCGTCGGTAGCCCTCTCGGGAGAGGTGCCCGTGACGCACGAAAAGCAGTTGATAGACAGCTTGAACCGTGTAGATAAGAAGGAAGAAATCAAAGAATAGATGTTTTCATTTGCTTTTATAAAATAACATTTTCATTTGCTTTAAACATAAATATAGTTAGTGTGCTTTATTAAAACAAAACTTGAGGCTGTGAAGTTTCAATTCTCTCAAAATCTTATAAAAAACTAACTAAGATAGACGGGACGCTGCGTGATGTAGCGTCCCTTTATTTGTTTAAGGGGGGTGTACAAGGTGAACGTACAACTTGGAAAGGCATGAACGCACGAAAGGCTTCCTCACGGAAGCCTTTCGCCATGCTATTAGAAATCTTTTATAGGTAAAATTTTAGAGAGAATCTAGTTTAGGCTTGTTTATCTTTAAAGTTAAATGCAATTCGATTAGAGTTTATACAATCCTTTTTTCGGATAATCCAGTTCCGGATTGCCTTTGTATCCTACGCTTCCACTGCCGCTGGTGCGTACTTTCAGGAAGTCGGTGGCATGGCATTTGATGTCGCCCGAACCGGTGACGCTGGCGGAAACTTTCTTGGCCTGAAGGTCGGAAGCATACAAGTCGCCCGAACCGGCTACGCTGTAGGTTGCTTCTTCGGTGCTGCCTTTCAATACGACTGTGCCCGAACCTGCTACCGATGCGCTGGTTGTGTTGGCAGTAACGTTGTTCAACTTCATATCACCCGAGCCTGCAACGGAAACTTTGAGGTCATCGCAAGTAATATTGCTGCCGTTGATGTCGCCCGAACCTGCTACGGAGATGTCGAGGCTTGAGCAAGTAATGTTGTTGCCGTCTATATCGCCCGAACCTGCGACAGAAATCTTAAGGTCATCTGTCTTCAATCCGTTAGCCAGTTCTATATCTCCTGAACCTGCCACGGAGATGCCATTCAGTGTCTCGGCAGAAACGCGAATCTTCAGTTTGTCGTAGGACACGCTGACGTTCTTCTTGAATCCTACGATTAAGGTATTGCCTTCAACGCGGATGTTCAGCAGGTCTATGATGTTGTCCGAAGTGTAAACCTCTACTTGGGGCTTGCCGGGCTTTTGCGTGAAGGTGACGTCCGGACTGCCGGCTACACTCAACTTGGTGAAGTTATCGACTTTGATATCTTTCGTAACATAGTTCTTGCTGCCCTTAACGGTCTTTCTTCCGAAGGAACTGCCCGAACTGTACGTGTGTTGTTGTGAACAAGCGGTTGTACTGAATGCCAAAGCGGCGATTGCGATGAATGTTGCTAAACTTTTCATATTCGTTTCTTTTTATAATTTGCTTTGTATATTAGACGTAACCTGTTTCCTAAAAGTTGCATTGCTGAAGCGCTTTTGTTGAAAACATTTTAGTCAGTATCATTTAATCAATTATCGTGCCATAAATATAATGCGTTGATTATTAGGCATAAGTGTTTTTAGTGGAGCGTCCGTTTTCGGACACTCCGTTCGCTTTTAGCGTGCAAATCCTTGTTTTTTCGGACGATTCTTTGTTCATTTGTCCATTCATTAAAGCAGATGACAGTAGAGCGTATTTTAGAAGATAAGGAATTGGGCAGCTTGTTTGTGCGGGTGAATGCCCGGGCACGGCGCCTCACTTTCCGAACGAAAGAGGACGGAATTTATGTGACTGTGCCGCCCGGTACAACGCTTGCTGAGGTGAAGAGCGCAATAGAACAACTTCGCCCGCGTCTAAAGGCAGCCAAGCAGAAGCAGGCGCGCCCGTTGATTGACTTGAATTTCAAGATTGATACGGAGTTCTTTAAACTGAGCCTCACGAGCGGTCAGCGGGAGCGTTTCCTTTCGCGCTCCGAACTGGGTGAGATGCAGATTATTTGCCCGCCCGATGCCGACTTTTCGGACGCGAATCTGCAAGCCTGGCTGCGGAAGGTGATTGAAGAAGCCTTGCGGCGCAATGCGAAGATTATCCTTCCGCCCCGTTTGTATATGCTTTCCACGCAGCACGGTCTTCCTTATAAGAGTGTGAAGATTAATTCTAGCAGCGGGCGTTGGGGAAGCTGTTCAGCACGCGGCAATATCAATCTGTCCTATTACCTGGTGCTCCTGCCCAAACACCTGATTGACTATGTCCTGCTTCACGAGCTGACGCATACCCGCGAGATGAACCACGGGGAACGCTTCTGGGCGCTACTCGACAAGATGACCGGCGGAAAGGCGCAGGCATTGCGGAATGAATTGAAAGGGTATCGTACAGACTTCTGAGCAGGCGGAGAATTTATTCTTGTGCCAATTGCTTCACCTCTTCCCCTTCTTTCTCGAAGCGGTATTTCCCGCCTTTTTCGCTCAACTCAAACAAAGAAAGTTTCTCGGTGGCATTGTCCACTATCATCAGTGCGCTCTGTTCGGCAAAGCGTTTCACTTCGATGCTGAAGGGCTCTTCCGTCATCTTGCGGTTCACCAGCAGGCTGTCGTTGATGAAGATGGAAGTAGAGTCTCCGGCAAAACCGCTTACCAGCGTGACGGTGTAAGTTTCGATAAAGTTCCGTTCTCCCTCTTTCTTCTGTTGCAGACGCATGCTCATATAGACGAAGATTACGACGACGAAGATTACTGCAAAGGCAAGGAGCCCGTTGCCTATCATAAACTGTTTGTTGGTATTCAGACGGTGTGCCATAAGTATATGTGTTAGAGAACGCCACAAATGTAGCGAATAAATACGGATGAGGCAAAAAACTGAAGTATCGGATGTGGTCTAAATGCTGTTTTAGGCATTAATTAATGCTCTTAGGATAATAAAATTGGTCTGAATCAACTGATTAACCCCAAAATTTATTTTCTTTGTAGAATCTTACTTATTGTCGAAGTTATGAAAAGCATTTCTATTTTCCTTGTAACCCTTCTATGCGCATGTACATTTGCTGTAGCACAGACGCCCGTCCTGGATGTGACAGGCGGGAAAATCACCGGTACCACTACAGAATTGCCGGGAGTCATGGTCTATAAAGGCATTCCCTATGCCGCCCCGCCGGTGGGAGAGCTGCGCTGGAAGAAGCCACAACCTGTGCGTGCGTGGAAAGGAGTGCGGGAGTGCAACCAGTTTGGCGCAGCATGCTTTCAGCCGGGTTCCGGCGAAGGCTCTTTCTATTGGAGAGAATTCTATCAGGGCGTAAAACCTCAATTCAGTGAAGACTGCCTCTACCTCAACGTATGGACACCTGCCGCAGGTACGGACGCCCGTCTGCCTGTTGTCCTTTGGATTCATGGCGGAGCTTATCACAATGGATATGGGCATGAGATAGAGTTCGATGGCGAGGCCTATGCCAAGAAAGACGTTATTTTGGTGACGATTAATTACCGTCTGGGCATGTGGGGCTTTTTAGCGCATCCCTTGCTGACCGCTGAGAATGGCGACAAAGGTTCCGGCAACTATGGACTTTATGACCAACTGGAAGCCCTGAGATGGGTAAAGAAAAATATCGCAGCCTTTGGCGGCAACCCGGATAATGTGACGGTGATGGGACAGAGCGCCGGTGCAGGAAGCGTGCAGGCGCTGATTTCCTCACCGCTGTCGAAAGGTCTGATTCATCGCGCTGTGATTCAGAGCGGTGGTGGCCTGGGTTCTTCTTTCCGATCTTTGCAGGAAGCGGAACAACGCGGCGAAGCCATCTGGAAGGAAGCGGGCATCACTTCTTTGAAAGAGATGCGGGCTTATCCTGCCGATAAGTTTCTGGAACTGTTGGCAAAGCAAAAGAATCCCGGCGGTTCACCGTATGCCCCGTGCATAGACGGTGAATTACTCACTGCCCCTTTGGACGAAACGGCAAAGACCGGAAAAGAGTTGGATATTTCTTATATGATAGGCTATACTTCGGATGATTTCGGGCCGGATCGAAGGAAGCAGGCCGCTGTTGGCTGGAGCCTTCTACAGGAAAAGCAGAACCGGCAGCCGGCTTATGTATACTGCTTCTCCCACGACCTGCCGGGCGAAGAACTCCCCCCTGATCCCAAGACGGGCAAGTCCGATGAGATGAAAGGTGCTTTCCACTCTTCCGAGTTATGGTATATGTTCGGCACTTTAGGCAAAAGCTGGCGTCCGATGGAAGCTGCCGATTATGAACTGAGCGAACGCATGGTAAGTTATTGGACCAACTTCGCCCGAACGGGTAATCCCAATGGTGAAGGGCTTCCGGTGTGGAAACCTTGCACGGAAAAGGATGCCTATGTTCAGATATTGGATGTGAAGAAGTAGGCGGGTCCTTCTTCTTCACATTATTTGTGATACTCGCTCGGGCTTACTCCAAATTGCTTTTTGAAACTTTTGGAGAAGTGGGAGAGCGTGCTGAAACCGGTTATATCTGCAATTTCCGAAATGGTGTACTTGCCTTCTGCTATCAGTTCGGCAGCACGGTTCAACTTATAGGTTTTGAAGAAAATGCTCGGGTTCTCGCCTGTCAGTCCTTTTACTTTGTAATAGAACTTGGTGCGCGATATCTTCAGCAGTTCCGTCATGCGGGCTATGTCGAGTTCCGGATTGGAAATCTCATTTTCCATCAAGTGGTAAAGGTCGGTCATGAAGGCGTTGTCCTGTGGGGAAAGGACATTTTCTTCGATCTCGTCCACCTGCGTGGCTTTGCCAAGAATGCTGCGTACATTCTCCCGGTTTTTGAGTTGCGACTGTATCAGTGCCAACAGATAGCTTGGTTCGAACGGTTTTGTTACATAGGCATCTGCGCCGGTATTCAATCCTTCTACCTGGTTCTCTACGGTTGCTTTGGCTGTTACCAATATTACCGGAATATGGCAGAGTTGCAAGTCTTCTTTTACTTCCCTGCAAAGTTGATAGCCATCCTTACCGGGCATCACTACGTCACTCAAAATTAAATCAGGTGCTTCCTCTTTCATGGCTTTGAGGGCACTGCCGGCATCGAAGCGGCAGACGATTTTGTAATGAGGCGACAGCAATGTATTCAGATAATGGGCTACTTCCGTATCGTCGTCCACTACTAAAATCATCTTTTGTTCTTCAGAGTTTTCTGTTTGCTCTTCAGGTTGGTAGGGTACGTTGGCCGGTAACGGGAAGGCTTCCGATTGATTGCTTTGTTCCGGTTCACGCTCTTCTTCGGTATAGGAGAGGTCGTTTACCGGAAGAATCAGAGTAAATACGGCACCGCTTCCTTCATTCGGCTTGCTTGCTTTGAGGTGGCCATGATGCAATTCGGCCAGGCTGCGTGCGTAGTACAAACCGATACCTGTGCCCCAGTTATATGTGCCTTCGGTCTGGTTGGCCATTTGGTAATAGCGTTCGAATATCTTTTCCAGTTTGTCTTCGGGGATGTCTTGTCCGGTGTTGGCTACGGCTATCTTAATATATTGCGTATCCTTATCTTCTGTGGTCAGTTTGAAGAGTTGTGCAGCCTCTTCGCGGGTTATCACGTCAAAGCATACGCTGATTTTCCCGCCTGTCGGTGTAAACTTCATGGCATTGGACATCAGATTACCGATTATTTTGTCCGCTTTGTCTTCATCCAGCCATAGCAGGAAGGTATCTTCCAGCCCATAGGTATTCAGTGTGATGTTTTTATTCTTTGCATTCACTTGGAAGATGTCAACCAGCCGTTGCAGGGAAGCGATGATATCCGCCCGTTTTACTTTCAGTTTCAGGGTGTCGTTTTCCAGCTTGTTGAAGTCCATCATCTGATTTACCAGTTTCAACATACGGTTTACACTGCGCTGCACGATGTAGAGCAGATTCTTGTTTTCGCCGGTTATGTCGGGGGCATTGCAAAGTTGCGCCACCGGACCTGATATCATAGTCAGCGGCGTGCGGAACTCGTGCGATACATTGGCAAAAAAGCTCATGTTCATCCGGTTAAGCCTTTGTTCCTGTTCCTTTTCCAACCGCGCGTGCCGGGCGGCTTCCTTTTCAGTCCTGATGCGCAGGAGGGCACGCAGGAAGAGCAGTACGATGGCGGTTGCCAGTATGAAGTAGATGCTATATGCCCACCATGTACGCCAGGGGGCAGGATATACTATGATGCGGATGGAGTTTTCTGCTTCTACGATACTCTTGTCGTTGTTGGTAATCTTTACATGGAAGACGTACTCACCGGCGGGCAGGTTAGCGTAATAGGCCTCGTGGTTGTTGCGGGCATCTATCCAGTAATTGTCGAAGCCCTCCAGGTGATATTGATAGTGTACACGGTCATATTCGCTGTAGTCCAATGCAGAGAAAGAGAGGCTGAAACTGTTCTCGTCATGCTCCAGATGTATGTCGGGAGAGTAGGACAGATGCTCGCTGATGGTTTGCCCGTTCTGCTGCGGCCGTATCAGCTGGTTGTGTATCTTCAAGTCGCTGAACAGTAGTGGGATGTTGCGCTTGATGGGCACGTCGATGGGATTGAAGAAAGTCAGTCCGTGCGTACCGCCGAAGACCAGCGTTCCGTCGGGTAGTCGGCAGGAGGCGCGGTCGTAGAATTGGTTTCCGCCTATGCCGTCGGCTGCATAATAGTTGGTGAAGTGTTTTGTGGTCCGGTCATACTTGCTCAGGCCGTATTGTGTGCTTATCCAGAGGTTGCCTTGCAAGTCTTCCTCGATACCGGATATGTCGAGGCAGGAGGTGCCGGGCACGGGTATCATTCTGCCCGTGTCGGGATAGTAACACATCAGGCCGTTGCTGACGGAACCTATCCAGACAGCTCCGTAGGTGTCTTTGTGCAGGGCCGTGGGGATAAATACGGAACGGCGGATACAAGCTTTTTGATCTTCTTCGGAGATATCTACCAGACTTGTTGTCAAGTCTCCGATGTTGATTTTCTTTAGCGGCTGGTAAAACCCTGCCACCATCAGTTGGCTGTTGTCTATCATCGTTAAACCGGGGACGAAGGTGAAGCCCTCGAAAAGCTTTACCTGACTGAACTCCTTTTCTCCCGGGCGAAGTGCATAGATGTTGACTGTGGCTGTTCCTATCCAGATGGTGCCGTCGGGCGACTGCATAATGGACATGGGCAGGTGAACCTGGTGTCGCTCTTCTATTTTCAGTTGTCCGTTGGGGGTATAGTGTCCTTTTAATACCTCGTTGTTGCTAGTGGTCATCCAGATGGCGTCGCTGTCGTCCACCATCAATTGGTTCACGAAGATGTCTTTCTGTTTTTCTTGCGCGAACAGTTCCGGGTCGATGTGCTTAATTTCCCGGGTCTTCGTGTCGTATATGTATATACCGTCCATGAGTGTGGATATCCATAATTTATTGTCTCTCCCGGCACTGAGGGATATTACGGATTTCTTGTCTAACTCCGTGCGCAGATAATTGTCGTTGTTGAAGCGTTCCTTGTAGTTGTAGCGTACGGTGTAGCCCTGGTCTACAGAACCGATCCACAGGTTTTGCTGGGAGTCGGTAAATATTTTGCTGACTTTGAAGCGGGGCATTTCAAAGGGGAATCCGTTTTCACCTTGGCAGGTTACGCTGCCGGTTACCGGATTGTAATAGAACATGCCGTGCTTGGCAGTGTTCAGCAATAGGCCGTTGTTGCCGTATGGGTGTATGTAGTTGATGTCGGCGTTGCGGAGTACGGGGTGCCGGGCAATGGATGGAGGAAGTTGCTTGAAGGCACGTGTCCGGGTGTCGAAGATGGCAATGGTGTGGTTTCCGGTTATCCATAGGTCGTTGTTGTGTAAGTACGAGCAGTAGGGATATCCGTGGAGTGCGATAGAATCCTTCTGTTGCAGGGTAGCGGGGTCGTAGCGATAAAGGGCGGTGGCGGTCATCACCCATAGGTTGTTGCCGGCGTCAATGTGGCATTGTACGTGGAACGTATGGTTGGGATCTATATCGGGCAGGACGCAGGTGATTTTTTCCGTTTCAGGGTCGTAGGCATAAAGTTGTGATACGGTGTTCATGAAGATACGTCCTTTGCGGTCTTCGATGATTTGGCGTACGTTCTTGTCGTTGGCTTCGATGGGGATAAACTTGAAATTATCCTGATTGGTATATCGGCATATTCCGTTCACGGTGGCAATCCAAAACCGGTTCTTGGAGTCGCGCAGCAGGTGGGTGATTTGATTGTCGGGCAGTCCCAGTGAGTCGTCGGTACAGAAGTACTGGTGGTATTCGTGTACGTTGTATTTATTCAGTCCCCGAAAAGTTCCCACCCAGATGTGTCCTTGTGCATCTTCTGCGAAAGCTGTTATCTTTTGGTTGGAAATGTCGTTGGCTATCACCGGACTTTCCACTGGGACTTCTTTCACTTCAGCCTTTTCAGTTGGTTGGCAAGCTGCTACTAAGCATAGCAAGACTAATAAAGACAATGTTCTCATAGCATCTTGTATTAAGTGTATTTATTCGATGTGAAATGGTTCTTTTGATGTTTTTTGGTGCGAAAATAGGAATAATAATTGTCTTGAGAACTGTCGGGTAACATATTTTGAACATGTAGACAAATATTTGAACAAATAGAACAATTGCTTTGAACGTACAGACAAACCTTTCGGATGAGCTGGATAGTGAGGACGTTACGAATGAACTAATATTGCAAACGTAAAACTTAAAAACTAATACATATATGAAAAAGCAATTCTTATCAGTATTGGCTTTTGCTTCTTTGCTTTTTGTTTCCTGTGGTGGTACAGCCGTGGCAGAGAGGCAACCCGTATCGGCGGGAGAGGTGACGGCCTCTTCAAGTCAGGCTGTTGTTCAGACAGAGTCGGGCAAAGTGGCCGGATATGTGGAAAATGGTGTGTATATATATAAAGGTATTCCTTACGCTAAGGCCGAACGTTTTATGCCACCCGTAGCAGCAGATAAATGGGAAGAGATTCGCAGTAGTCGTGCTTACGGCCCCACTTGTCCGCAAGCTAAACGTATGGGATGGTACAGTGATGAGCAGGCGTTTGCTTTCAATTGGGATGACGGCTATTCCGATGAAAACTGTCTGCGGGTGAACATTTGGACACCAGGACTGAAAGACGGAAAGAAGCGCCCTGTCATGGTGTGGCTACATGGTGGAGGTTATTCCGCCGGTAGTGGTCAGGAGTTACCTTCTTATGATGGCACCAACCTGGCAAAGAAAGGAGATGTAGTAGTGGTTACGCTGAACCATCGACTGAATGTACTGGGCTTTCTCGACCTTTCTGCTTATGGTGATAAGTATGCAAAATCAGGTAATGCCGGATTACTCGACCTGGTAGCGGCACTTCAATGGGTAAACAAGAATATAGCATCTTTCGGTGGAGATGCACAGAATGTTACAATTTTCGGTCAGTCGGGTGGTGGCGGCAAAGTTTCTACTCTGCTTGCCACGCCGTCGGCGAAAGGCTTGTTCCATAAAGCCATAGTACAGAGCGGGTCTATGCTTCGTACGATGGAGCAGAAATATTCTCGCCGCATCGGTGTTGCGGTAATGGAGGAACTTGGCCTGAATCCTTCGCAGATAGACGAATTACAAAAGATACCTTACGACAAGTTGCTTGCCGCAGGCGAAAAGGCTGTTGCCAAAATACGCGTGGAAGCTGATAAAGAGGGAGTATCTTCCTTTATTTTCGGTTGGGCACCTACAGTGGATGGTGATGTACTGCCTGCACAACCTTTTAATCCTCAGGCTCCGGCACAAAGCAAGGATATTCCGGTAATGATTGGTACTACCCTGCACGAGTTTACTGCGAGTACTTATTTCCCGCCTTTGCGGAGCATGACGAAGGAGCAGATTGTAGAACAGCTTAAAAAGAAATATGGTGATCGTATGAATGATTTCCTGAAAGCCTTTGAGATAGCCTATCCTGGATATCAGCCCAAAGACTTGATGGATGTGGACTTCATTTTCCGTCCCAGTGCGGTGGAGCAGGCCAAATTGAAGGCGGCACAGCATGGCGCACCGGTCTATATGTATTTGTTTGCTTGGGAATCGCCCGTTATGGACGGTATGTTCCGCAGTACACACTGCATGGAGATTCCTTTTGTGTTCGATAATGCTGTACGTCATGCTTCGATGACCGGAGGCGGTAAATCGGCACAGGTCTTGGCAGACAAGATGAGTAGTGCTTGGCTGAACTTTGCCCGTACCGGAAATCCCAATACCGAAGGCTTGCCTGAGTGGGAACCTTATACAGCGGCAAAGGGAGCGACGATGGTTTTCAATAACGACTGTGGAATGAAATACAACCATGACAAGGAATTACTTGAGGTGGTAATGGCATTTCCTGTGCGTGGTTTCTAATGCGGGCTTGATAAAAAAACAAATAACCCTTTTATTAATAACCTGATTAATTACTAATGAGAAGCATTATGAAAAAAGATGTAATGAAAAGGCTGGCGGTGTCAGCGCTTTTCCTTTTGGCTGGGATACCTTTCCTACTGGCACAAGGCCAGATAAAGGTGTCCGGTAGAGTGACCGATGTCTTGGATGAGACTATGATTGGTGTAAGTGTCTTGGAGAAAGGTACGACCAATGGGGTTGTAACCGATTTTGACGGTAACTACTCGCTTTCCGTCAAAGAGGGTGCTACGTTGGTGTTTTCGTATGTGGGATATTTATCTCAAGAATTGAAGGCAAAAAACGGAACAATGAATGTTGTGTTGAAAGAAGACACCAAATTACTGGACGAGGTTGTGGTGATAGGTTACGGTACGACGAAGGCCAAGAACTTCACCGGTTCGGTAGATATGGTGAAGATGTCCGATTCCCCGGTAGCCGATTTGAACCTCAGCTCTGCAGCTGACTTGTTACGCGGTCGTTTGAGTGGTGTCATTCTGGGAGCCGAGGCAGGCGAAGTGGGTACTTCTTCCAGTATTTTAGTACGTGGCAAGAAGAGTATCAACAGCACGACTGAGGAACCTCTTATCATTTTGAATGGTGTTATTTTCTCCGGTGAGTTGAATGATATTGATCCGACAACTATCGAAAATATCAGTGTACTGAAAGATGCCACCTCTTTGGCCGCTTACGGTTCGAAAGCTGCGCAAGGTGTCATTATGGTAACGACCAAGAAAGGAAAGGAAGGAAAGCCCATGGTGACTTTTTCCACTTCCCACCAGTTCTCTACACCGACTTATAAACCGAAAAACTTGAGCGGTGAGGATTATATCGTTTATAAAAATATCAAGAATGGTACGGAAGATCTGACCAGTACAGCATTCATGACGCCGTTTGAACTGGAGAACTATAAAAAGGGCAAAGAAACCGATTGGTTTGATTTGGCTACCCGTACAGGTTATACGCAGAATTACAATGCCAGTATATCGGGAGCAGGTGAGAAATTCAACTATTATGTCGGGGTCGGACATTCGGGACAACGTGGTATGTTGGTTGGGAACAGCTTTGAACGTAATACATTGACTATGAATACCAGTTCCAAAATTACTTCTTGGTTGGAAATTGGTGCGAATGTCAACTTCACCAATACCATCAACGATGAAGTACCGGTCAGCTTATCTAGTTCACGGGCAACCCCATACGGAGAACCCTTCCTGCCCGACGGTACTCCGCGCAAATACTACGATGGACAGGATGAAGCTGGACAAAACGGTCTCTTCACTACAGGTAAAGAACGGGACAATCGTCGTTCCAACTTGAATCTCGGTGGCTTTTTAAGTGTCAATATTCCTTGGGTAGAGGGATTGAATTTCCGTATGAATGCTTCATACACTCGTATCGACCTTAATAATAAGAGTTTCGAGCATGAAAGCTTCTTTCCCACCAATATTGCAGGCGACTGGGACGGTGTAGGATACAGTGGTTCTTATCTTAATTTGAAGGAGGCTAACGGCACTATTGCATCTACTCAGACTATCAGTTGGGTGATGGACTACATCCTTTCCTATTCCAAAGCTTTCGGCGATCATTATGTCAGCGCATCGTTGGTTTACACCCGTGACAGTAATGAAACCATTGCGCAAAGCTATACCGGCAAAAATTTTGCTAATGCAGGTAATACTTTGAAAGGCTGGCATGGTTTGGGCGATGCAGCTATTCAGACCATTACCAATCCTACTTATACCCTTCACAACGATGTGGGTTATTTGGCCCGTTTAATGTGGTCGTACAAGGATACTTATCACTTGAACGGATCAATCCGCCGTGATGGTTCTTCCGTTTTCGGAAGGGATCATAGATGGGGATATTTCCCGGCATTCGGTGCTGCTTGGACCATTTCTAATGAAAAATTCATGGAACCCTACAAGAACTGGCTGAATAATTTGAAGTTGAAACTTTCTTGGGGTAAGAATGGGGCACAGACGTTGGCACCTTACGGTACGTTGTCTACCATGTCGTTGGCACAGAGCGGTGCTATACCTAATTATTATGACGGATCTATCCATTGGGGACAGACTATTAAGACGTTAGGCAATCCGGAACTGGGTTGGCAAACCACAGTTTCTTGGAACGGCGGCTTTGAAACCGATGTGCTGGATCGCCGGCTTCATTTCGAAATCAACTACTATAAATCCAAAACAACAGACCAGATCTTTAACCGTAACATTCCTGTGATGGGTGCCGGCATCACTACACAGAAGGCCACAATGGGACAAGTGAACAACTGGGGTATTGAAATTAACGCTTCTTCCGTTAATGTTAAGCAGAAAGATTTCCGCTGGAATACCGACCTGACTTTCACGCTGAACCGCAACAAATTGGTCGACTTGTACGGTGACGGACAAGATGACTTGACGAATGGTTTCTTTATCGGCAAATCTCTAGGCGCTATCTATGGCTATGAGGTATCCCGAATCAACCCTGAAGACGGTACGCCTTTTTATGTAGCAGCCGACGGTTCCGAAACGGCGAATCCCGCCGCTAGCGATCGGAAAATTTTGGGTTACACGATGGAAAACTTTCGTATGAATCTGGCCAATACTTTCACTTACAAGAACTGGCAGCTTTACATTATGCTGACGGGAATTTTCGGAGGTGGCGGTTACGGATTGGCTGATAATACGTTTGCTTATCTAACGTATAATACCGGCCATAGTATGAGCGCATATGACGTTCCGTTCTGGACTCCGCAGAACAAGAGTACTAAGTACCCGAGCCCGGCTTTCACTAATCCTGGCAATTATTACAGTGTCCACAACAACTATGGTCATGTGCGTTTGCAGGATTTGAGCCTCTCCTATAACATCAGTTCGTTGGTAGCTAAGTGGGGTATCAAGAATGCCAAGGTGTCGCTTTCCGGCCGCAACTTGTTCTTCATTGCTCCGGGATGGAAGATGAGCGACCCTGAAGCTCGCTCATCAAGCATGTACTCTACTGCCATGTCGTTGCCGCGCGCCGTAACATTGGCCTTGAATCTGTCTTTCTGATAATTATGTCTAACACAATCCAATATCAAGATATATGAAACTGAATAAAATATTATTCTTGGGTGCAATCGGTCTATTGGCTGCTTGTACTTCAGACAATGAATTCTTGGAGGAGAACCCCAAGGATCTGATAACCATAGAAAATGCTTTCAATACCAGTGATCAGGTGCTTGCCACAGTCTTGTCGGCTTACAGTCAGCTTGAAACAAATTACTTCCCGGAAGGTATGGGGGCTGATGCGTTCTCCTATAAACAGTTGGGAACCGATATTTTAGACAATAAGTACTCTAATACTCATTATAGTAATTATACGACAGCTTGGGGATCTACCATGGGGCATGTAAAGGCAGTATGGGACAATTATTACAAGATTATCTCCTATTGCAACCTAGCCTTGTTTCAAATAGAAAACAATAGTAAAATCAACTGGCCTGATGAAGCGGAGAAAGGGCGTATAGCAGGCGAAGCCAAATTTTTGCGTGGCTTGAGTTATCTCCGTTTGGCAGAGTATTACGGCAATGTGCCTTATGTCGCTGAATTTTCTGAGATAGCCCGATTTGATTACGTGCGTGATCCCCGTGCAACGGTTTATGGGAAAGCTATTGATGATATGAAAGCAGCTTATGACATTTTGCCGGAATCCACGGTTGCCATAGGTGAACCGGGACGTGCCAGCCGCTATGCCGCTGCTTTGTTTTTGGCCGAAGCCTATTTGGCTCGTGGTGTAGAGAGTGGTGATTCCAATGACTTTACACAAGCCGCCGATTATGCGCAGAAAGTCATAGCCAAACATCCGCTGATGACTTCTCGCTTTGGTTTGCGTGCCCCCGGTGCCGGCGGTACGCGAAACGGTATTGACAACGCATTACCAGAAGGTAGCGCCTTCTCTGACTTGTTCGTATCGGCCAACATGACTAATTCTGTCAATACAGAGGCTATTTGGATTGCTATGGCAGCTCCCGACTATAATACTTTTGCTGCTAACGGAAACAATGGCAAACGTTCCATCACGCTCTCTTTGTCTCCCTCAGTTCAAGACTTCAGACTTATTAATGACGGAACGGCAGGTAAGCCGTGGAGTGAACATGTCAGCCAAAAGTATGGTGGTGAGGCCAGTCCTTTCATACATGGTGGTGCAGGTTGGGCGCAGACTCCTCCGACTTGGTTCGTTTCCTGTACGGCTTGGGATGCCGAACATAACTTCAGCACTTCTGTAGACGACCGTTTCAAAGAAGGTGTCACCGTGCGTACAAAGTATTTGGTTACCAACGAACAACATTCTCTTTTTGAACAGTATGCAGGATGGGAAGAACTGAACAAGGAAACCATTAATGAAGGTTCCATGTTCTGCCCCATTTTCTACAAGGAAACGCCGATGGACGGTTGGGACTGGGATGAAGTGAACCCCAATTGGAACTGGTATTGGGTTATATCCCGTGCCGCGCTCTACCGTAATAAGTACATTGCCCGTTCAGGCGAAGCCTATCTACTGCTGGCTGAGGCACAATTACGTGGCGGCAAGAATGGTGATGCATTGAATACTCTGAATACATTGCGTACCCGTTCTCATGCAAATCCTGCAACTAAAATCGATATGCAGGTCATTTTGGATGAACGCGCCCGTGAACTGATGCTTGAGGAAGACCGTTGGGCCACATTGCTCCGCATGAATACGGATGAGTGGCAACCACGCTTGCTCAACTATGGCACTTATACGGCAGCTCCAGGCGATGAGGTCTATCCGGAAAACCGCCGTTGGGCCGAATATACCGACCGTACCATCAAGTTCAAGAATTGGCCTATTCCGCAGACTTACATCGATTTGAATACCGGTGCGGCGATGGAGCAGAATGAAGGATGGAAATAAAAAAAGATATGATGAATCTGAATTATTTTAAACTGTACAAAATATGAAAAATGTGATTCGAATGGTGGGTATCGGTATTGCCGCATGCTGTTTAGCAGTTCCTACTGTACAAGCGCAGGTGAAACTGAGTGCTGATAATATAGACGAGGTCATAGGACAAATGACTCTGGAAGAGAAAGTGCACATGGTTATCGGTTGCGGTATGGCGATGGGCGATGATGTGAAATTCCCCGGAACAGCGGGACGGACGTATGACATATCCCGCTTGGGTATTCCTTCGGTTTATTTGGCTGATGGACCTCACCGTTTGGCGATGAGCGTGAAGCGTAACTTTGACAGTCGTTTCTATTATGCAACTGAGTTCCCGTCGGGGACAACAGTGGCTGCTACTTTTAATCCCGATGCCGCATTTCAGGTAGGTGCTGCGTTGGGCGAGGAAGTCAAGGACTACGGCATGGATGTGCTGCTGGCTCCGGGTGCCAATCTCATGCGTAATGCCTTGTGCGGGCGTAACCATGAATACTACTCGGAAGATCCGGTGGTTACAGGAAAGATGGCTGCAGGTTACATCAATGGTGTGCAGAGCCAGGGTACAGGAACTTGTCTGAAGCACTTTGCTGTGAACAATCAGGAAACCAACCGTAATAGTAACGATTCTCGCTTGACACAACGTCCCTTGCGCGAACTTTACCTGAAAGGTTTTGAAATTGCCGTAAAGGAATCGCAGCCGTGGAGCATCATGACTGCTTACAACAAGGTAAATGGGAAATATACCTGCGAAGACATAGACTTGACGGAAAACATCCTGCGCGACGAATGGGGATTCAAGGGCGTGGTCATGTCTGACTGGAATGCCGGAAAAGACGCCGTGACTTCCATGTTGGCCGGCAATGATATGTTGCAGCCAGGGCAGGAACGCCAGTACAAGGCCATTCTGGAAGCTGTGCAAAACGGTACACTGGACGAGGCTGTCTTGAATCGCAACGTGAAGCGGGTTCTTGAACTGGTGGTGAAGTGTCACAGTTTTGCCGGATATAAGTATGCCAATGAAACTGACCTGAAGGCACATGCACAGGTAGATCGCAGCGTGGGTGCTGAAGGTATTGTACTGTTGGACAACCGGAATACCCTGCCTTTGGCTGGCGATATAAAAAGCGTAGCCTTGTATGGTACTACTTCGTACGATATGGTACCTGCCGGTATGGGATTCGGTAGCACCGGCGTGGGGTATTATTCTGTATCTCTGGTGGAAGGCATGCGCAATGCCGGATACCTGGTTGACAAAGAATTAATAAAGAAATACAGAAAACACTTGGCTGATGAGCAAAAACGACTTTACCCGAACGGAAAACCTCCTTTCTCTCTGGTCCCTCCCAAGCGTGCTGACGAGTTTGTGCCAACAGCCGAAGAACTGGCAGCGCAGGTCAAGAATAACGACGTGGCCATTCTCACCTTCGGACGTACTTGTGGTGAGGCTTCGGATAGACGTGTGGAAGAATTCTATTTGAAGGAGAATGAAGTTGCGCTTATCAAACAGGTGACCGAGGCTTACCATGCCGCTGACAAGAAAGTAGTGGTAGTGCTGAATATTTGCAGTCCGGTGGAGACCGCTTCCTGGAAGAATACGGTCGATGCTGTAATATGTGCATTCCAGCCCGGACAGGAGGTCGGAAACTGTGTGGCAGATGTACTGACCGGCAAGGTGAATCCTTCGGGCCGTCTCCCCATGACCTTTGCCGTGAAGTATGGTGATGCACCGTCCGATGCCAATTTCCCCTACGACTATGAGTTTAAGATGCCGTCGTTTGCAATGGGAAGCGGCATGAACTTCAAATCGAAGGAAAAGGAAGAGAAGCCGAAGGAACCGGTTCGCAATGTTGACTTTACGGATTATGAAGAAGGCATTTATGTCGGTTATCGTTATTTCGACACCTTCGGTAAAGAAGTGTCCTATCCTTTTGGTCACGGTTTATCTTATACAACCTTCAGCTTTGAAATGGTGTCATCAACCATTAACGGCGAAAACTGCGAAATGAAGGTGGCTGTGGAGAATATAGGTAAGTGTGCCGGTAAAGAATCAGTGCAACTCTATGTGAAGGCGCCGTTAGGTGGACTGGAAAAACCTGCAAAAGAACTGAAGACTTTTGTTAAGACTAAGTTACTGCAACCGGGCGAAACTGAAGTGGTTACCTTGTCGTGGAAACTGATGGACATGGCTTCGTTTAACGAAAAGAGCAGTACGTGGGAATTGGCTAAGGGAACTTACCAATGGATGGTAGCCGCTTCGTCGGCCGACGTGCGTTGTACCGTTGATCAAAAAGTGGGCAAAGCTCAAAAGATGAAAGCTCATAATGCTATGAAGCCGCAGGTTGCTATTAAAATAAATTCGTTAGTAAAAAAATAATCGATATATAATATGCAAAATAAATCTGTTATTATTGCTATCAGCGCATTGCTCTTAGCCATATCCTCTCCTTCAGTTGCACAGAATACACCGGTGCTGACTGTAGAAGGCGGGCAGTTAGAAGGTGTTGTCGAAACAGAAGGTGTGTCGTTGTATAAAGGCATTCCATATGCTGCACCTCCGGTAGGTGAGTTGCGTTGGAAGCAGCCGCAGCCGGTGAAGCCGTGGCAGGGTGTGCGCCGCTGTGATAAGTTTGGTGCGGCTTCCTTGCAGGGTGGACAGGCGGAAGGCTCGTTTTATTGGAAAGAATTCTATCAGGATGGTGATCCGGAAATGAGCGAAGACTGCCTCTATCTGAATGTGTGGACACCGGTCGCGGGTACGGATGCCAAACTGCCAGTGATGTTCTGGATACACGGTGGTGCTTTTCAGAACGGGTTCGGGCATGAAATCGAGTTCAGTGGTGATGCCTATGCCAAAAGAGGAGTAGTGCTTGTCACGATAAACTATCGCCTCGGTATGTGTGGTTTCTTGGCGCACCCTTTATTAACGGCGGAGAATGGCGGAAAGGGGTCGGGCAATTACGGATTGTTCGACCAATTGGCTGCCTTGAAATGGGTAAAGAAGAATATTGCTGCTTTCGGTGGTGATCCGGATAATGTGACGGTATTTGGACAAAGTGCCGGTGCCGGTAGCGTGCAGTCACTCATATCTTCTCCTTTATCGAAAGGGTATATTAACCGTGCTATCATTCAGAGCGGAGGAGGTCTGAACGGAATCATTAGAACCAAGACTCTGAAAGAAGCCGAGGAGTGGGGAAAAACAGTGTGGGAAGCTTCGGGCATCAAGACCCTTACAGAAATGCGGGCCTATCCTGCCGAGAAGTTTCAGGATGTGGTAACTTCTTATATGAAGAAGTCGAAAGCTTTCATGGGCATGCCTTACAGTCCTTGTATTGACAAACAGTTACTGACCGCGTCGTTATATGATGTGGCTATGGCAGGCAATGCATTGGACATTCCTTACATGATAGGCTATGTATCCGATGATATAGCTCCGGAAGTGATGGAGAAAGCCGCTGTAGATTGGAGTTTGCTGCTTGAAGAGCAGGGACGGAAGTCTGCCTATGTATATCGTTTTAGTCGCGACTTGCCGGGTGAGGATATGCCTGCCGGCATGAAGGGAGCTTTCCATTCTGCAGAGTTGTGGTATGTGTTCGGCACATTGGGCAAATGCTGGCGTCCGATGGAAAAGGCTGATTTCGAACTGAGCGAACGAATGGTAGGCTATTGGACGAACTTCGCTAAATATGGCAATCCGAATGGCGATGGACTTCCTGAATGGAAACCTTGTACAAAGGCGGATACTTATATTCAAACTTTGGATATATCTAAATAGATAGAACACGCAACAAAATGAGAACAGGTAACTAAAAAATCAATCAAACTGTAGGCTATAATAGAATATATTGCTTATTTTGCAAGACCAAGGTTGCTGCTTATCAAGCAAATACTATGAAACTACAATTCTCTTTTACATGACCATGAAAAAGATTATACTTTCATTATTCGCCGCCTGCCTGATGCTGGTGGCAAATGCCCAGGCTCCGGGTTGGGGACCTCAAAGCAAAGTCGTTACCGACAGCATTTATAGTAAAGTGCTGAAGGCGAACCGTGCTTTCACCATTTATCTGCCTAAAAGTTATGATGTAGATACAAACAAGAAGTATCCTGTTCTTTACTTGCTGCATGGCATGATGGGTGTCAATACCAGTTGGTTTAATGACCAGCGTGCCAAGGATGTGATGGATCAGCTGGTTGCTTCGGGAGAGGCGTGCGAGATGATTATCGTCTCCCCGAATGCCGGTGGGAATATCTATGCTGGGGTATGGAACGGATATTTCAATATGCCGGGTTGGGCTTATGAGGACTTCTTCTACAAGGAATTCTTGCCCTACATCGAGAAGACCTACCGCGTGGTGGGCGATAAGCAGCACCGTGCCATTGCAGGATTGTCAATGGGCGGTGGTGGTACCGCCAGCTATGCGCAGCGCTATCCCGATATGTATTGTGCCGCCTATGCTATGAGTGCACTGATGAATATCCCTGCAGGGTCAGAGAATCCCTCGGCAAACCCGGATGACAAGATGGTGATTCTCACCAAATCGGTGATGGAGCATAACTGTATCAAATATGTGGCGGAAGCGGACGATGCCCGCAAGGAGAAACTGCGTACGGTGCAATGGTTTGTGGACTGCGGCGACGATGATTTCCTCTTGGACCGTAACATTGAGTTTTTCCAGGCGATGCGCAACGCAGGTATACCTTGTCAGTTTCGTGTACGCGATGGCGGGCATACTTCGGAGTATTGGCATTCGGCACTTTATACCTGCTTGCCCTTTGTGACTCGCAGTTTCGGAAAGTAGGGTACTGAAATTGTTCTGTTTCTCTTCTCTTCCGTACCCGCTCCGCTTCTCCTTCGCTTCTATAGGGGGAGAAAATGAGCGAACCAGGTACGACTCGGGTACGAACCGGGTACGAAGAAGGTACGACGCAGATCGGATTGTTCTAAAGTTCGTTTTTTCCATGAAATATAAACCTTTTAAATTAGATAGCATGAAGAGATTTTCATTTTTAGCGATGGCACTGTTGATGTGCACGATTACGTTTGCGCAGCAGGCGCTTTGGGGCGGTGCTCCGGTGGTTTCCCCTGAAATTCACAGTGATAATACGGTAACGTTCCGACTGAAGGCACCCAAGGCGGTGCGAGTACAGATTACCGGCGACTTCCTGCCGAAACAGATGATTAAGACTGAGCGGGGCGAGTACGAAGCGCCGGGCATCGTCGACCTGACCGAAGGCAAGGAAGGTGTATGGGAATTTACTACCCCCGAGCCTTTGCAACCCGAACTTTACGGCTATGCTTTCGTTGTGGACGGATTGCGGATGATGGATCCTGCCAACGTTTACATGATTCGTGACGTGGCTACGGTGACGAATGTGTTCATCATCGGCGGCGGACGTGCCGACCTGTATAAGGTGAATGCCGTGCCCCACGGAACGGTATCGCGCATGTGGTATCACAGCCCCACGCTGAACATGGACCGCCGACTGACGGTATATACGCCGGCAGGTTATGAAACCAGCGGCAAGCGTTACCCGGTATTCTACCTGTTGCACGGCGCCGGTGGTGACGAGGAAGCATGGATTGCCCTCGGCCGTACCTCGCAAATACTCGATAATCTCATTGCACAAGGCAAGGCGAAACCGATGATTGTAGTAATGACCAATGGCAATGCCTGGCAGCAAGCCGCTCCCGGCGAAGCACCCGCAGGTTTCACCGTTCCCAGCATGAGCCCTGCCGAACGCGCTGCGGCACCCGAAGGCGGTTTCGAGCTCTCCTTCCCGGACATTGTGAAGTTCGTAGAGAAAAACTTCCGCACCATTTCCAACAAGAAGAACCGTGCCATTGCCGGTCTGTCTATGGGTAGCTTCCATTCGCTGAATATCTCGAAGTATTATCCCGATATGTTCGACTATGTGGGACTCTTTTCCGGAGCGGGCGGTCGGAATGACAAGTCTACTTGTCCTGTTTATACCGACTTTGAAGGCAAGTTGAAGGTACAGTTTGCCAAGAAACCGGCACTTTACTTCATTGCTTGCGGCAAAACGGACTTCGTGTACAAGGGCGTATCGGACTTCCGCAGCCTGCTGGACAAGAACGGATTCAAGTACGAATATCTGGAAAGTGACGAAGGACATATCTGGAAGAACTGGCGTATCTATCTGACTGAGTTTGCTCCTAAATTATTCAAGTAAAATAACAGGCACATTTGTAAACAATAACATAAGTATGAAAAGATTATCTTTATTAGCAATCACCTTGCTGATGTGTACCCTTGCATCCGCACAGCAGGCTCTTTGGGGCGGCGCTCCGGTCGTTTCTCCCGAAATTCACGACAACAACACTGTTACTTTCCGCCTGAAGGCGCCGAAGGCAGTGCGCGTACAGGTAACCGGTGATTTTCTGCCGACGCAGAAGATAAGCACTCCGTTTGGTGAGTTCGATGGCCCGGGCATGGGCGAACTGGTTGAAGGCAAGGACGGCGTATGGGAATATACGACTCCCGAACCCCTGGCTCCCGAACTTTACAGCTACTCCTTCATTGTGGACGGGTTGCGGATGATGGACCCTGCCAACGTTTATATGATTCGCGACGTATCTACTGTGACCAACGTGTTTATCATTGGCGGCGGACGTGCCGATCTCTATAAGGTGAACGATGTGCCCCACGGAACGGTATCGCGTATGTGGTACAACAGTCCTACGCTGGGTATGGATCGCCGTCTGACGGTATATACACCGGCAGGCTACGAGACAAGCGGCAAACGCTATCCGGTATTCTACCTGCTGCACGGCATGGGTGGTGACGAGGAAGCATGGATTGCCCTGGGACGTACGGCACAGATTCTCGATAACCTCATTGCACAAGGTAAAGCCAAACCGATGATTGTAGTTATGACCAATGGTAATGCGGCACAGGAAGCAGCTCCGGGCGAGTCTTCACTCGGCTTTGCGGCTCCCGGCATGCAGTTGCCCAAGACGATGGAAGGTTCTTTTGAATCGGCATTCCCCGATGTGGTGAAGTTTGTCGATAAGACGTTTCGCACCATCAAGAGCAAGTCGGGCCGTGCCATTGCCGGTCTGTCTATGGGTGGCTATCACTCACTGCACATCTCCAAGCAATATCCCGATATGTTCAACTATGTAGGTTTGTTCTCGGCAGCCATCATGCCGGACAAGAATGTGAAGTCTCCTATCTATGAGGATATGGAAGGCAAACTGAAAACCCAGTTCGCCAAGAAGCCTGCCCTTTACTGGATTGGTATCGGCAAGGCGGACTTCCTGTACAAAGCCAACGAGGATTATCGCAAACTGCTGGACGAAAACGGATATAAATACACTTACTACGAGACTGGCGAGGGCCACATCTGGAAGAACTGGCGTATTTATCTGACGGAATTCACACCGCTGTTGTTCAAGTGATTATCAGGCAAACAATAAAACAACCCATTATTAAGAAAGAATGAAAAAGCAATTATTTTCCATAGCGCTTGCTGCAACCACTCTCGTGGCTTGCGGTCCCAGTGCGCCCCAGCTTGGCAAGGCATCTTTGGACGATGTCATTGGTGCCATGACCCTCGAAGAGAAAGGCCACCTGATTGTCGGAACCGGTATGGCAGGCTTCTCGGGTGACAGTGCCGTTATCGGCGAAACCCGTAAACTGGTGCCCGGTGCTGCCGGAACCACTTACCCCATTGAACGCCTCGGCATCCCTGCGGTAGTCTTGGCGGACGGACCTGCCGGACTGCGCATTAACCCTACACGCGACGGGGATTCCGCTACTTATTATTGTACCCATTTCCCTATCGGGACACTGCTTGCCTCTACCTGGGACCAGGAATTGGTTGAAAATGTAGGTAAGGCTATCGGTAACGAAGTATTGGAATATGGTGCTGACGTCCTGTTGGCTCCCGCCTTGAATATCCACCGCAACCCGCTTTGCGGACGTAACTTCGAGTATTACTCCGAAGACCCCGTGGTGGCAGGTAAGATCGCTGCCGCCTACGTGCGTGGTGTGCAGAGCAACGGTGTGGGAACTTCGATCAAGCACTTTGCCGTCAACAACCAGGAGACGAACCGCATGGCGAACGATGCCCGCGTGTCTCAGCGTGCCCTACGCGAAATCTATCTGAAAGGTTTCGAGATAGCAGTGAAAGAGTCGACACCCTGGACTGTGATGTCTTCGTACAACTATCTGAACGGTACTTATACTTCCGAGAGTAAGGAACTTCAGACTACGCTTCTGCGCGATGAATGGGGCTTCGGCGGTATGGTGATGACCGATTGGTTTGGCGGCAAGAACGTCGTTGCCCAAATGGAAGCCGGCAACGATATGCTGCAACCGGGCACCGACAAGCAATACGCCGCTATTATTCAGGCGGTGAAGGACGGCAAACTGGATGAGGCTATTCTGGACCGCAACGTAAAGCGCATTCTCGAAATGATTCTCCAGACTCCCCACTTCAAGGGATATAAGTTCTCTAATAAACCCGATCTGAAAGCCCATGCCGCCGTTACCCGCCAGTCGGCTACCGAAGGTATGGTGTTGCTGAAGAACGATAACGGAGCATTGCCGTTGGCTGCGGGAGTGAAGAATGTAGCCCTCTTCGGTTGTACTTCTTACGACTTCATTGCAGGCGGTACCGGTTCCGGCAATGTGAACCGTGCTTACACAGTCTCTCTGCTGGATGGTTTGAACAATGCCGGTTATGTGGTAGACGATGCCTTGAAAGCATCTTACGAACAATACATTACTGCCGAGAAAGAACGCCTGTCGAAGGAGAAGAAAGATTGGTTCATGCCCGATGCCCGCCCCGCCGAGATGGCAGTGGCTCCACAGGAAATCCAGGCGCAGGCTGCTAAAGCGGATGTTGCCCTGGTTACTTTGGGACGCACTTCCGGCGAATTCCTCGACCGCAAACTTTCCGACTTTAACCTCAGCAAGGAAGAACAGCAGCTTTTGCAGTCTGTCTGCAAAGCCTTCCACGCAGCAGGCAAGAAGGTGGTGGTAGTGCTCAACATCGGCGGTGTTATCGAAACCGCTTCCTGGAAAGGACAGCCGGATGCCATTCTTTGCGCTTGGCAAGCCGGACAAGAGGGCGGTAACAGCGTGGCAGACGTATTGAGCGGCAAAGCCTCTCCTTCGGGCAAGCTCCCGATGACCTTCCCCGTAAAGTTCGACGATGCCGCTTCTTCTGCCAACTTCCCCATTGACATGACCGCCAACATTGACATTACGAATGCGGGCGACAAGAAGAGCGAAGTGAAGAACGTGGATTATACCAATTATGAGGAAGGTATCTACGTGGGCTACCGCTACTTCGACAGTTTCGGCAAAGCGGTGTCTTATCCCTTCGGTTATGGTTTGAGCTATACCACCTTTGAATATGCCAACCCGGCTGTCAAGGCAGATAAGGATACTTATACCGTTACGGTAGAGGTGAAGAATACGGGCAAGGCTGCCGGTAAGGAAGTCGTTCAGCTTTATGTATCGGCTCCGGGCAGTGACACGATGGACAAACCGGAAAAGGAACTGAAAGCCTTTGCCAAGACAAAGGAACTGCAACCGGGAGAGACGGCTACGGTCACTCTGAAAGTGAATGCTGCCGACCTGGCTTCCTACGATGCGGCTTCTTCCTCATGGGTAGTGGATGGCGGAACCTATAAGTTCCTCATCGGTGCATCGTCCCGCGACATCAAGGCTGCGCTCAATGCCGATGTGGCTGCTGCAACCAGCAAGACAAACGATATCCTGAAGCCTCAGGAAGCTTTCGATATATTGAAGAAATAACAAAACTTACCCTAAAATGCATCCTGCTATATACTTCGTGTATGGCAGGATGTGTTATCTTTGCACGCGTAAAAAACTAATATCACAACCATGAACAAAAAGTTAATCTTATCCTTAGCCCTGTCCGGGCTGGTATTTACTGCCGCAGCACAAACCACCGTTGCACCGGCTATCCCGAGAGACGAAAAGATAGAGCAGCAGATTGAGGCTCTGCTCCAAAAAATGACGCTCGACGAGAAAGTCGGGCAGATGTGTGAACTTACTATCGACCTTCTGCAAAAGCGAACGAATCCTTTTGCCGGTATGGACCCGAAGAATCCTAAGGTGGGAGACCTTAAGAAGGTATTGAAGAAGTATAAGTTGGAGAAAGAATTTGACCTCTCCAAAGGTATGCCGGGACAAGATGTAATGATGCAGATTTATATGCGCATCCAGGGCATCGAGAGTGCGAAAGGCTTCCAGATAGACGAGGCGATGCTCGATAGTGTCATCGGTAAATATAAAGTAGGTTCCATCCTCAATGTGCCCAACGGCGTGGCACAGACTCCCGAGAAGTGGCAGGAAATCATTAAGCGTATTCAGGAGAAATCCATGAAGGAGATCGGTATCCCCTGCGTTTATGGTGTAGACCAGATACACGGAACCACCTATACGCTGGGTGGCACGTTCTTCCCGCAGGGTGTCAATATGGGCGCTACCTTCAACCGTGCCTTGACGCGCCGTGGTGCCGAAATCTCCGCTTACGAAACCAAAGCCGGAAGTATTCCCTGGACTTATGCTCCTGTAACCGACCTGGGTCGCGACCCGCGCTGGCCGCGTATGTGGGAAAACTATGGCGAGGACTGCTATGTGAATGCTGAAATGGGCCGTGAAGCCATCCTCGGTTTTCAGGGCAATGATCCTAATAATATCGGAACCAATAATGTGGCTGCCTGTATGAAGCACTTCATGGGCTACGGCGTTCCTGTTTCCGGCAAAGACCGTACTCCGTCGTCCATCACCGAACAGGATATGCGCGAGAAGCACTTTGCCCCTTATCTCGAAATGGTTCGTAACGGTGCACTTTCCGTTATGATTAACTCTGCCATGAACAACGGCCTGCCTTTCCATGCCAACTACGAATTACTGACCAAGTGGCTGAAAGAAGACCTCAACTGGGACGGTATGATTGTGACTGACTGGGCGGACATCAACAACCTTTATAGCCGCGACCACATTGCCAAGGACAAGAAAGAAGCTATCAAGCTTGCCATCAATGCCGGTATCGATATGTCTATGGACCCCTACGAATGGAAGTTCTGTACGCTCCTTAAAGAACTGGTACAGGAAGGTGAAGTGCCGATGAGCCGTATCGACGACGCTGTTCGTCGTGTGCTGCGTATGAAGTATCGCCTTAATCTGTTCGAAAAGCCGTACTATGACTTGAAGGACTTCCCTCTCTTCGGTAGTGCCGAACACGCTGCTGCTGCCCTTCAGGCTGCTGAAGAATCTATGGTTCTTTTGAAGAATGCGGATGGCATTCTCCCGCTTGCCAAAGGTAAGAAACTGCTTCTCACCGGCCCGAATGCCAACTCTATCCGTACACTTAACGGTGGCTGGTCTTATTCCTGGCAAGGTGACAAGGCAGATGAATGCGGTGCCGACTATAACACGATCCTCGAAGCCTTTACCAACAAGTTTGGTGCCGACAACATCGTCTACGAACCGGGTGTAACTTATAAGAAAGGCGGTAACTGGTGGGATGAGAACGCTCCCGAGATAGACAAGGCCGTAGCTGCCGCCGCCAACGCCGACTACATCGTAGCCTGCATCGGCGAGAACTCCTACTGCGAAACTCCGGGTAACCTTACCAACCTCTTCCTCTCTCAGAATCAGCTCGACCTGGTGAAAGCCCTTGCCAAGACCGGCAAGCCCGTCATCCTGATACTGAACGAAGGCCGTCCCCGCCTGATAGCCGATATCGAACCTCTGGCACAAGCCGTAGTCGACATTATGCTTCCGGGTAACTATGGTGGCGATGCTCTTGCCAACCTTTTGGCAGGTGATGCCAACTTCAGCGGCAAGATGCCTTTCACTTATCCGAAGGAAATCAACTCCCTGATTACTTACGACTACAAGCCTTGCGAGCACATTGGCAAGCAGATGGAAGGTGCTTATAACTACGATGCCCAGGTTTCCGTACAGTGGGCTTTCGGCTATGGTCTGAGCTACACTACTTTTGCTTACAGCAACTTCAAGGTAGACAAACCTAACTTTACTGCCGATGATGTACTTACTTTCAGCGTTGACGTAAAGAACACCGGCAATCGCGTAGGTAAAGAAAGCATCCTGCTCTTCAGCAGCGACCTCGTAGCTTCCCTTACTCCCGATAACCGCCGCCTTCGCGCTTTCGAGAAGGTAGAACTGAAGCCGGGTGAAACCAAGACCGTGACTCTGAAAGTGAAAGGTTCCGACCTTGCCTTCGTTGGCTACGACGGCAAATGGATTCTGGAAGCAGGTGACTTCCGCATCCAGGCAGGTGACCAGGTGATGAACGTGGTTTGCACGGATACTAAGAAGTGGGAAACGCCGAATAAGTAACCGGATCCTATATAATAAACTTTCTACTACACCCCTGCACCTGGCGCACAATGTATTAATTTACTGCCGGTTAGGGGTGTATAAGAAATAATACGGGTGTATAAGGATTATTTATTCCTTATACACCCGTAATTAATGGGCAGTTAGGAACATCTTTTTCTCCAGTTGGGAAAAAATATTCAGGAGCCTTTTCAATATTACTTCCTATCTTTAAAATTATAAAGAAACACCTTCCTGAATTAATTGCTTGTGTAAGATTGATAGTGGCGGACATAGAAACCGGTAAACACGAAAGCCTGTTTTCTAAGCATAATTCTTAATCAGCAATTCATGCTTTTCGGGCAACAATGCCGGATAATGTGGAGTATGAGCGTTAATTCTTTCTTTTTTTCTCTAATATTTTGTAGTCGAACAGATTATTTATATCTTTGCAACCGGAAACGGATGAAAGGTGGAGGGGCGATTAAGCTCCTCTTTTTTATTCTTATTAGTTAATCTATGATAGAAAAGAAAACTGTTTGTCAGATTGTTGATGAGTGGCTGGAAGAAAAAGATTATTTCCTGGTGGAAGTGACCATCAGCCCGGATGATAAAATTCTTGTGGAAATAGACCACAAAGAAGGTGTGTGGATTGAGGATTGCGTGGAGCTGAGCCGCTACATTGAGTCCAAGTTGAATCGTGAGGATGAGGATTATGAGTTGGAAGTCGGCTCCGCCGGCATCGGACAACCCTTCAAGGTGCTGCAACAGTACATCAACTACATCGGTAAGGAAGTTGAAGTGCTGACCAAAGACGGACGTAAGCTATTCGGCGTGCTGAAGGATGCCGATGAACAACGATTTGTCGTTACTATCCAAAAGAAAGTAAAGGAAGAAGGTGCCAAGCGTCCCAAAATGGTGGACGAGGACCTGACGTTTACCTATGATGAGATAAAATACACTAAATACTTAATCAGTTTTAAATAAGACTATGGCCAAAAAAGAAGAAACTATCAGCTTGATAGATACATTTTCGGAATTCAAGGAACTGAAGAACATCGATCGTACCACCATGGTAAGTGTACTCGAAGAGTCATTCCGTAGTGTGATTGCGAAGATGTTTGGCACCGATGAGAATTACGACGTAATCGTGAACCCGGACAAGGGTGACTTCGAGATATGGCGTAACCGTGAAGTAGTAGCGGACGAGGATTTGGAAAATCCGAACCTGCAGATTCCCCTGAGTGAAGCGCAGAAGATAGATGCTTCGTACGAGGTGGGCGAGGAAGTGACGGACGAAGTGAACTTTGCCAAGTTCGGCCGCCGTGCCATCCTGAACCTGCGTCAGACATTGGCCTCTAAGATTTTGGAACTGGAAAAGGATAGTATCTATAACAAATACATTGATAAGGTGGGAAGCATCATCAACGCAGAAGTCTACCAGATATGGAAGAAAGAAATGCTGCTGCTCGATGATGAAGGCAACGAACTGTTGCTGCCCAAGACCGAACAGATACCGAGCGACTTCTACCGCAAGGGCGAGACAGCCCGCGCCGTAGTGGCACGTGTGGACAACAAGAACAATAATCCGAAGATTATCCTGAGCCGTACGTCGCCTGTGTTCCTGCAACGCCTGTTCGAAATGGAAGTTCCCGAAATCAATGACGGACTGATTACCATCAAGAAGATTGCCCGCATCCCCGGTGAGCGTGCAAAGATTGCTGTTGAGAGCTACGACGACCGCATCGACCCGGTAGGTGCCTGTGTCGGTGTGAAGGGTAGCCGTATTCATGGTATTGTCCGCGAGCTTCGCAACGAGAATATCGACGTCATCAACTATACGTCGAACATCCAGTTGTTTATACAGCGTGCCCTCAGCCCTGCCAAGATATCTTCCATCCGCTTGAACGAGGAAGAACGTAAGGCAGAAGTGTTCCTGAAACCGGAAGAGGTTTCGCTGGCTATCGGTAAAGGCGGTTTGAATATCAAACTGGCCAGTATGTTGACTGAGTACACCATCGACGTGTTCCGCGAATTGGATGAAGCGGTAGAGGATGAAGACATTTACCTGGACGAATTCCGCGATGAAATAGACGGTTGGGTAATCGATGCCATCAAGGCTATCGGTATCGATACTGCCAAGGCAGTGTTGAACGCTCCCCGTGAGTTGTTGATTGAAAAGACGGACCTCGAAGAGGAGACGGTGGACGAAGTATTACGCATTTTGAAATCGGAGTTTGAAGAAGAAGCTGAATAAGGCTTGACGCTTTGGGTTTGCACTGACTTCTTTCTCCATTATTCATTAAATTTAAAGTATGACGATAAGGTTAAACAAAGTAACAAGAGATTTAAATGTAGGGATTACGACGGCTGTCGAGTTCCTGCAAAAGAAGGGATTTACCGTTGAGGCAAATCCGAACACAAAAATTACGGATGAACAGTTCGAACTGCTCAAAAAGGAGTTTAGTACAGATAAGGACCTTAAGATAAAGTCGGAGCGTTTCAGCCAGGAACGTCAGAGCAAGGACCGCAACAAGGTGTCCGTGTCTATTGACGGCTATAGGGAAACGCAGGAGAAAGCGAAGCCCGAGGAGATTAAGACGGTTGTTCCGGAAGACGCACGTCCGAAGTTCAAGCCGGTAGGCAAGATTGATTTGGACAAACTGAACCGTAGACCTGCTCCTGCTCAGGAAAAAGAGAAAGAAGCGGAAAAAGCGGTAGAGGAGAAGAAGGTGGAGGAACCGGCAGTTGTAGAAACGCCGAAACCGGAACCTGCTCCTGCTCCCCAACCGGAACCACAGTCGCAACCGGAGGTACAGCCGGCATCTGAGCCCGAGCCGCAGCCCGTTTCGGAACCGCAGCCACAACCCGTTGTCAAGGAAGAGCCTGCTCCGGTTGTAGAGGCTCAACAAGAATCTAAAAAGGAAGAAATGATAGAAGCGCCTGCTCCCGCACCGGCAGCTGAAGAAGCACCGGTTGAAAAAGAGGGGAAAGAAGAAGGAGAAGAAATCTTCAAGATACATCAGCCTGAGTTTGTTTCGAAGATTAATGTTATCGGACAGATAGACTTGGCGGCCCTGAACCAATCCACACGCCCAAAGAAGAAATCGAAAGAGGAGAAACGCAAGGAGCGTGAAGAGAAGGAAAAGATTCGTCAGGATCAGAAGAAGCAGATGAAGGAAGCTATCATCAAGGAAATCCGCCGTGATGACAGCAAGTTGAAGGATACCGCTGCCGGCGATGCCAACGGCAAGAAGAAACGTGTCCGTATCAATAAGGAGAAAGTGGACATCAACAATGCTTCCAACTTCCAGCGTGGTGGCAACGACCGTGGACACGCAGGTGCCCAGCAAGGTCAGGGTGCCCGCCCGCAAGGTGGAAACCAGCCTGGTGGAAACAATGCCAATAATAACCGCAACCGCAATAAGGACCGCTTCAAGAAGCCGGTCATCAAGCAGGAGGTTAGCGAGGAAGATGTAGCAAAGCAGGTAAAGGAAACTTTGGCACGCCTCACTTCCAAAGGAAAGAACAAAGGTGCCAAGTATCGTAAGGAAAAACGTGACATGGCTTCCAGCCGTATGCAGGAATTGGAAGACATGGAAATGGCAGAAAGCAAGGTACTGAAGATTACGGAATTCGTGACGGCCAACGAGTTGGCAAGCATGATGGATGTTTCTGTTACTCAGGTCATCGCCACTTGTATGAGCATTGGTATGATGGTATCCATCAACCAGCGTCTGGATGCCGAGACCATCAACTTGGTGGCTGAGGAATTCGGCTTCAAGACAGAATATGTAAGCGCAGAAGTGGCGCAGGCCATCGTAGAGGAAGAGGATGATGAGGAAGATTTGGAACCTCGCGCTCCGATTGTAACGGTGATGGGTCACGTAGACCACGGTAAGACTTCATTGCTCGACTACATCCGTAAGGCGAATGTAATTGCCGGTGAGGCAGGTGGTATCACGCAGCACATCGGTGCTTATCACGTGACGATGGACGACGGGCGTAAGATTACGTTCCTCGATACTCCGGGCCACGAAGCGTTTACCGCCATGCGTGCCCGTGGTGCCAAGGCTACGGATATTGCCATCATTATAGTGGCTGCCGACGACGACGTGATGCCGCAGACCAAAGAGGCCATCAACCACGCTATGGCTGCCGGTGTTCCTATTGTATTTGCCATCAATAAGATTGATAAACCGACTGCCAATGCGGACAAGATTAAAGAGCAGCTGGCAGCTATGAACTTCCTCGTAGAAGAGTGGGGTGGTAAGTATCAGTCACAAGATATCTCTGCCAAGAAGGGTATCGGTGTACCCGAATTGATGGAGAAAGTATTGCTGGAAGCAGAAATGCTGGATTTGAAAGCTAATCCGAACCGCCATGCTACCGGTTCCATCATCGAGTCCTCGCTGGACAAAGGCCGTGGATATGTGGCTACGGTATTGGTTTCCAACGGTACACTGAAGATGGGTGATATCGTGCTGGCAGGTACCAGCTACGGTAAGGTGAAAGCCATGTTCAATGAACGTAACCAGCGCATGAAAGAGGCAGGTCCTTCCGAGCCGGCTTTGATTCTGGGCTTGAACGGTGCTCCGGCTGCCGGTGATACGTTCCACGTTATCGATACGGAACAGGAAGCCCGCGAAATTGCCAACAAGCGCGAACAGTTGCAACGTGAACAGGGCCTGCGTACGCAGAAGATGTTGACGCTCGATGAAGTAGGACGCCGCTTGGCATTGGGTGACTTCCACGAACTGAATGTAATCGTTAAGGGTGACGTGGACGGTTCTGTAGAAGCATTGAGCGACTCGTTGATCAAGTTGTCTACAGAGCAGGTACAGGTAAATGTAATCCACAAGGGTGTGGGCGCTATTTCCGAATCGGATGTATCGCTGGCTGCCGCTTCGGATGCAATTATCGTCGGTTTCCAGGTACGTCCTTCGGGTGCTGCCGCCAAGTTGGCGGAGAACGAAGGGGTGGACATCCGCAAGTACTCCGTGATCTACGACGCTATCGAAGAGGTGAAGGCTGCTATGGAAGGTATGCTTGCACCGACCGTGAAGGAGCAGGTGACTGCGACGATAGAGGTTCGCGAGGTGTTCAACATCACGAAGGTGGGACTCGTGGCAGGTGCCATGGTCAAGACCGGAAAGGTGAAACGCAGCGACAAGGCGCGCCTGATTCGCGACGGTATCGTTATCTTCACCGGAAACATCAATGCCCTGAAACGTTTCAAGGACGATGTGAAGGAAGTGGGTACCAACTTCGAGTGCGGTATCAGCCTGACGAACTGCAACGACATCAAGGTAGGCGATATCATCGAATCTTACGAAGAAGTAGAAGTAAAGCAGACGCTATAAGCGAAACATAAATCTTTGGCACGGATTACACGGATTTCACGGATTGGTTAAAAGAAGACCGTGCTTATCCGTGTAATCCGTGCCTTTTTTAAATATAATTATGGCAACAATAGACATCATTATCATTGTAGTCATCGGCCTGGGTGCGGTGATTGGCTTTATGAAAGGTTTTGTAAAGCAGTTGGCATCTTTGTTGGGACTGATTATCGGTTTGATAGCGGCAAAGGCTTTGTATGCCTCGCTGGCGGCGAAGTTGTGTCCTACGTTGACGGACTCTATGACGGTGGCGCAGGTGCTGGCGTTTGTCCTTATCTGGATAGCGGTTCCCCTGCTGTTTGCCCTGGTGGCGTCTTTGTTGACGCGGGCGATGGAAGCTGTGTCGCTGGGCTGGCTGAATCATTGGCTGGGTTGCGGACTGGGTGCCTTGAAGTTCCTTTTGCTGGTGAGCCTGCTGGTTGGCGTTGTTGAGTTCCTGGATCCCGACAATACGATGATTGGCGAAACAAAAAAGAAAGAATCAGTGTTATATTATCCTATGAAGGACTTTGCCGGGATCTTCTTTCCCGTGGCAAAGCAAATTACCGAACAATATATATTGAATGAATAATGCAACAAGAAGAACCCAATAAATATGTAAAGGAATTCACTCAAGAGAAATATAAGTACGGTTTCACGACCGATGTACATACGGACATCATTGAGCGCGGGCTGAATGAAGACGTGGTACGGCTTATCTCGGAGAAGAAAAACGAACCGGAATGGTTGTTGGAATTCCGCTTAAAGGCGTACCGCCATTGGCTGACGCTGGAGATGCCTACATGGGCACATCTCCGCATTCCCGAAATAGATTATCAGGCGATATCCTACTATGCCGATCCTACGAAGAAGAAAGAAGGGCCGAAAAGTATGGATGAGGTAGACCCTGAACTGGTAAAGACCTTCAATAAGCTGGGCATCCCCCTGGAAGAGCAGATGGCGTTGAGTGGCATGGCGGTAGATGCCGTAATGGACTCGGTATCTGTAAAGACTACCTTCAAGGAGACGTTGATGGAGAAAGGGATTATCTTCTGCTCCTTCAGCGAAGCCGTGCGCGAGCATCCCGACCTGGTGCAGAAGTACCTCGGCTCGGTAGTGCCTTACCGTGATAATTTCTTTGCTGCCTTGAACTCGGCGGTATTCTCCGACGGTTCCTTTGTCTATATCCCGAAGGGCGTACGCTGCCCGATGGAGTTGTCCACCTACTTCCGTATCAACGCCCGCAACACGGGACAGTTTGAGCGGACGTTGATTGTGGCGGACGATGATTCGTATGTTTCCTATCTGGAAGGTTGTACGGCGCCGATGCGTGATGAGAACCAGTTGCACGCCGCCATTGTGGAGATTGTGGTGCACGACCGTGCCGAAGTGAAATACAGCACTGTACAGAACTGGTATCCGGGCGATGCCGAGGGACGGGGTGGTGTTTATAACTTCGTAACGAAGCGCGGGCATTGCAAAGGTGTGGATAGCAAACTCTCTTGGACGCAGGTGGAAACCGGCTCTGCCATAACCTGGAAATACCCGTCTTGCATCCTCTCAGGCGATAACTCGACGGCAGAGTTTTACAGCGTGGCGGTAACCAATAACTTTCAGCAGGCAGATACGGGTACGAAGATGATTCATCTTGGCAGGAATACCCGCAGTACCATTGTCAGCAAGGGTATCTCGGCAGGAAAAAGCGAGAACTCTTACCGTGGATTGGTGCGCGTTTCTGCCAAGGCGGATAATGCGCGCAATTACAGTCAGTGCGACTCGTTGCTGCTGGGCGATAAATGCGGTGCACACACTTTCCCCTACATGGATATTCATAACGAAACGGCGATTGTGGAACATGAAGCCACGACCAGCAAGATTAGTGAGGACCAAATATTCTATTGTAACCAGCGCGGCATTTCTACCGAAGATGCCGTAGGGCTGATTGTGAATGGTTATGCTAAAGAAGTACTCAACAAACTGCCTATGGAGTTTGCAGTAGAGGCACAGAAGCTGCTGGCCATATCGTTAGAGGGAAGCGTAGGATAGAAATTAGATTGTAATTAGTCATTTGTAATTAGAAATTATAGCAATGTTAGAGATAAAAGACCTGCATGCCAGCATCAATGGCAAAGAGATATTGAAAGGCATCAACCTGACTATTCGCGATGGCGAAGTGCACGCCCTGATGGGACAGAACGGTGCCGGAAAGAGTACATTGAGCAACGTATTGGTGGGACATCCCGCTTATGAGGTGACTCGTGGTACGGTTACCTTCAACGGCAAGGATCTGCTTGCAATGAGTCCCGAAGACCGCGCCCACGAGGGTATCTTCCTTTCGTTTCAGGCGCCGGTGGAGATTCCGGGTGTTTCGATGGTAAACTTTATGCGTGCAGCGGTGAACGAGCAGCGCAAGTATCGCCATCTGCCTGCCCTGTCGGCAAGCGAGTTCCTGAAACTGATGCGCGAGAAGCGTGCCATCGTAGAGCTGGACAATAAACTCGCCAACCGTAGCGTGAACGAAGGTTTCAGCGGCGGTGAGAAGAAGCGTAACGAAATCTTCCAGATGGCTATGCTGGAACCCACTTTCGCCATTCTCGACGAGACTGACTCCGGGCTCGACGTAGATGCCCTGCGCATTGTGGCGGATGGTTTCAATAAGTTGAAGACCCCGCAGACCAGCGCCATGGTCATCACCCACTACCAGCGTCTGCTGGATTATCTGAAACCCGACACGGTGCATGTATTGCTTGGTGGCCGCATCGTAAAAACCGGTGGCCCCGAACTGGCAAAAGAGATTGAAGCACGTGGATTTGACTGGATAAAGAAAGAGGCAGGAGAGTAAACTATGAGTGTAGAACAACAATACATAGACCTTTTCTCCCAGACGGAGGCGATGATATGCCGGCATAGTGCCGAGGTGCTGAATGCACCGCGGGCGGCGGCATTTGCCGACTTCGAGCGGATAGGTCTGCCTACCCGTAAGCAGGAGAAATACAAATATACGGATGTCAGCAAGTTCTTTGAGCCGGACTATGGTTTGAATTTGAACCGGCTGGATATTCCTGTGAATCCTTACGAAGTATTCAAGTGCGATATTCCTAATATGAGTACCGCCCTCTACTTTGTTGTGAACGATGCCTTCTACAATAAAGCCTTGCCGAAGTCCCATTTGCCGGAAGGCGTTATCTTCGGCAGCCTGAAGGAAGTGGCGGAGCAACAGCCGGAACTGGTAAAGAAATACTATGGCAAGCTGGCCAATACGGCAGAAGATGGTGTGACGGCATTCAACACCGCCTTTACACAAGACGGCGTGCTGCTGTATGTTCCTAAGAATGTAGTGGTGGAGAAACCCATCCAACTGGTGAATATCCTGCGTAGCTACGTCAACTTCATGGTGAACCGCCGTGTGCTGATTATCCTCGAAGAAGGTGCGCAAGCCCGTTTCCTGGCGTGCGACCACGCTATGGACAGCGTCAACTTCCTGGCAACCCAGGTGATAGAAGTCTTTGTGGGCGAGAATGCCACCTTCGACTTCTACGAACTGGAAGAAACGCATACCAGCACCGTGCGCATCAGCAATATGTACGTAAAGCAGGAAGCCAACAGCAATGTACTGTTGAACGGAATGACGCTGCACAACGGTACCACCCGCAACACCACCCAAGTGCTGCTTGCCGGCGAGGGTGCGGAACTTAACCTCTGCGGCATGGCCATTGCCGACAAGAACCAGCATGTGGATAATAACACCACCATCGATCATGCTGTCCCTAACTGTACCAGCAATGAACTCTATAAGTATGTGCTCGACGACCAGGCAACCGGTGCTTTTGCCGGATTGGTATTGGTACGTCCCGATGCACAGCACACCAATTCGCAGCAGACCAACCGCAACCTCTGCGCCACCCGCGATGCACATATGTACACCCAGCCGCAACTGGAAATTTACGCGGATGATGTGAAGTGTAGCCACGGCGCCACGGTAGGCCAGCTCGATGAAGCCGCTTTGTTCTATATGCAGCAGCGCGGTATTCCGGCACGTGAGGCACGCCTGTTGCTGATGTTTGCCTTCGTGAATGAAGTAATCGACACCATCCGCCTGGATGCTTTGAAAGACCGCCTGCACCTGCTGGTGGAGAAGCGTTTCAGGGGAGAGTTGAATAAGTGCCAGGGATGTGCCATCTGTAAATAAACGATTATGGACATACAAAAGATAAGAGCCGATTTTCCCATACTTTCCCGTGAAGTATATGGCAAACCGCTGGTCTACTTCGATAACGGGGCAACCACCCAGAAGCCCCGCTGCGTGGTAGATGCCATTACGGACGAATACTATTCGGTCAATGCCAATGTGCATCGTGGTGTGCATTTCCTGTCGCAGCAGGCTACGGAGTTGCACGAGGCATCGCGCGAAACCGTACGGAAGTTCATCAATGCCCGCAGCACGAACGAGATTATCTTTACGCGCGGCACCACGGAGAGTATCAACCTTCTTGTATCCAGCTTCGGCGAGGAATTTATGCAGGAAGGGGACGAGGTGATTCTTTCCGTGATGGAGCATCATAGCAACATTGTTCCCTGGCAGCTGTTGGCAGCCAAGAGGGGCATTGCCATCAAGGTGATTCCGATGAACGACAAAGGCGAGTTGCTGCTGGACGAGTATAAGAAACTCTTCTCCGAACGCACGAAGATTGTCAGCGTAACCCATGTCTCCAATGTATTGGGTACCATCAATCCGGTGAAGGAAATGGTTGGGTTCGCCCATGAGCAAGGCGTTCCCGTGTTGGTGGACGGTGCACAGTCCATTCCTCATATGGCGGTGGATGTGCAAGACCTCGATGCCGATTTCTACGTATTCTCAGGACACAAAGTCTACGGTCCTACCGGTGTGGGTGTGCTCTACGGCAAAGAAGAATGGCTGGATAAGATGCCGCCCTACCAGGGTGGCGGAGAAATGATACAGCATGTCTCTTTCGAATGTACCAGCTTCAACGAACTCCCCTTCAAGTTTGAAGCGGGTACGCCCGACTATATCGGCACTACCGGGCTTGCCAAGGCCTTGGACTATGTCTCACTCATCGGTATGGACCGGATTGCCGCCCACGAGCATGAGCTGACGCAATACGCCATGCATCGCCTGAAAGAAATTCCCGGTATGCGCATCTTTGGTGAAGCGGCGGAGAAAGGCAGCGTTATCTCTTTTCTTGTAGGCGATATCCATCACTTTGATATGGGTACGTTGCTCGACCGTCTCGGCATTGCCGTTCGCACCGGGCATCACTGTGCCCAACCGTTGATGCAGCGCCTCGGCATTGAAGGCACGGTGCGCGCTTCCTTCGGGCTTTATAATACCAAAGAAGAAGTCGATACACTGGTGGCAGGCATCGAACGTGTGAGCAAAATGTTTTGATTTATTCTTGGGAATCAAGCGGCAGATAGATTACCATGCGTGTTCCGTCCTTGTAATCGGAATCGATGAATATGTCGCCGGACAGTCTTTGTATAATCAACCGGCATAAATATAATCCCATTCCTTGCCCTTGGGAGAAGGTATCCAGTTTGGTGAAACGCTGGAACACCTCTTCTTCCTTGCCGGTAGGAATGCCGCGTCCCGTATCGGTGACTTCTATTTCCACGCGCTTCTCCGCTTCGTTTGTCTGCAACTTGAGCAATATGGTACCCTGGTCGGTAAACTTATTGGCATTGTTGAGCAGGTTCTCGATGACCAGCGACAGATACTGCTGATTGCTGGAGATAAAGATATCATTCTCCGGCAGTTCCAGTCGGTAGGTGATGTCGCTCTTGCCTTGCTGTTCCGCCTTTTTCATCTCGTGTGTACAGATGTTCCGGATATTCACCATTTCGCGCGGCAGAGGCTCGTCCGAAGAGTCGAGGCTGGCCACCACGAACAGATGCTCTATCAGCGAGGTGAGTAGCTGCGAGTTGAGCGTGATGAGTTTGGAGTATTCCCTTTTGCTTTCCTCGTCGTCGAAAGTTTCATCGGTGACGATGTCGGAGAAGCCGACGATAGAGTTGAGCGGAGTACGTATTTCATGGCACATGGACCTGATGAAAGCGCTTTTCATTTTCTCGCTCTCTTCGGCTTTCTGATGCAGCAGGTGCAAGGTTCTCTTCATCCCTTTTTCTTTCTTCAGGTCGTAGTACAAGTAGAGGCAGATGACCATTACCAGGAACAGGATAGAACCGAGGGTAATGAGCAGGATGCGCTTGTTCTTGTTTTGCAGTTGGACGTTTTTGTAGTTCAGGTTGTCTACATCATACCTCACTTGTAGTTCGTTCATCTGTTCCGCGAATTCAGAAGACTCGATGGAGTCTTGTTTCTGCACATATAGCTTATGAAACTTGAAGGCATTCTTGTAGTCGCCCATGGCTTCGTATATCTGCGATGCATTTTCGAGGAAACCCGGTATGTTGGACGGGCTCAGGATGCCGGAATATTTGATAAGGCTGTCGTTAGTGGCAAGTGCGCCGGTATAATCCTTCTTGTACATGGAGTAGAAGTGCAATGCCAGGAAGCAGTTATACTTGTCGATAGCTTCGGTTACCTTCCTGCTCATGTCATAGACGTGCCGGTAGTATTCCTCTCTCTTTTCCTCGGACAACTGGTCGCAGCGTATCAGCAGGGAAGTATAGCATTGCAGATAGCGCAGCTCGATGTTATAGAAAGGGCGCTTCTGGGCATAGTAGAGGTTGTAGAAGCGCTCGTACTGCTGAAGCATGTCTTCTATACATTCGATGAATTCCTTGGTTTCGCCCAAGTAACTGAGCGTATTGATGTAACTCCAGGCAGAGGTAGTGCGGATACGTTCGCCTTCGCGGTCGGGCAGGAGCTTGGAGAGCTTGTAGGCAGTGGCCAGATAGCTCAGAGCCTCTTTATACTTGTTTTTGTGATAGAGTCCGTCGCCTGTGGTATAGGCCTGCTCTATCTGAATATAGATATTATTCTTGTCGGTGGCGGGATTGTTCAGAAACCTCAACTCTGCTTCGATGGCTTCCTCGCCGTTGTTATTCCTGATTTCCTTGTCGAATACTCTCATCCGCAGGAAAGAGAGGTACGGAAGGGTTTCTTCATAATCGGCCATTTGCTCGATTACCTGCATATAGTGCCGGGCAGAATCCATCTCATAGACCTTGATGTAGGCGGAAGTAATGTCTGTGAGGGTATTTATTTCGTCGGTTTTGTAGGCAGCTTTTCGGGCGATATGGCAGGCTTCTTTGAGATAGGAAAGCTCCTCGGGCCTTTCAAAGTAGAGGTCGGCCAGATTGCGGTAGGAAGCTATCTGCACAGAGGGATTGGTGGTAGTAGTGGCTATGCGCAAGAGGCTGTCCCTCGTTGCGGAAGTTTGTCCCAGCATATAGGAAATTCCCAGTATGGAAAATAAGATATAACAGAAACGTCTTCTCATAGATAATATGCTTGTTCATCGGCAAATATACAAATAAAAAGCTATGGATGCTGACAAAGAGGTATCTTTTTGTATGAATAGGGATGTTTCTTTCCTTTTTTCCTTGCATATGTTCTTTATAATCAATATTTTTAGGGGCTATTTTAACCTTTTAATCAATTAATGCTATGGACCAAATGCTTTTTTGGCTGGTTCCAGCCGCTTCTGTGTTGGCGCTTTGTTTCGCCTGGTACTTCCACCGTCAGATGATGAAGGAGAGTGAGGGAACTCCTCAAATGATTAAAATTGCCGCTGCGGTGCGTAAGGGGGCGATGTCTTACCTTCGTCAACAGTATAAGATTGTGGGCTGGGTATTCTTGGGACTGGTGATCCTTTTCTCTATCATGGCGTATGGCTTCGGGGTGCAGAATTCCTGGGTGCCTGTTGCTTTCCTTACCGGTGGTTTCTTCTCCGGTCTTTCCGGTTTTTTGGGCATGAAGACGGCGACGTATGCCTCGGCGCGTACCGCCAATGCTGCCCGCAGTTCGCTGAATGCGGGGTTGCGCATAGCCTTCCGCAGCGGTGCGGTGATGGGACTGGTAGTGGTAGGACTGGGATTGCTCGACATTTCTTTCTGGTATTTGTTGCTGAACGTTGTGATTCCGGTCGATCTGATGACGCCCACGCATAAGCTCTGCATCATCACCACTACGATGCTGACCTTCGGTATGGGAGCTTCGACGCAAGCACTGTTTGCCCGTGTGGGTGGCGGTATCTATACTAAAGCTGCCGACGTGGGTGCCGACTTGGTAGGCAAGGTAGAAGCCGGCATCCCGGAAGACGACCCGCGAAACCCGGCGACGATTGCCGATAACGTAGGTGATAACGTGGGCGACGTGGCAGGCATGGGCGCCGACTTGTACGAGAGTTATTGCGGTTCCATTCTGGCAACGGCTGCATTGGGGGCGGCTGCCTTTATTCATACGGGAGATACGCTGATGCAGTTCAAGGCGGTGATTGCACCGATGCTGATTGCGGCAGTGGGCATCATCCTTTCCATTATCGGCATCTTCTCGGTGCGCACCAAGGAGAATGCCAAGATGCGCGATTTGCTGAATGCGCTGGCTTTCGGTACCAACCTTAGTTCGGTACTGATCGTAGCGGCTACCTTCCTTATCCTGTGGCTGTTGGGATTGGAGAACTGGATGTGGATTTCCTGCTCCGTGGTAGTCGGCCTGGTAGTGGGTATCATCATCGGACGTTCTACCGAGTACTATACTTCCCAATCCTATCGCCCTACGCAGAAGTTGAGCGAGAGCGGGAAGACCGGTCCGGCTACGGTAATTATTTCCGGTATCGGACTGGGTATGCTGTCCACCGCTATCCCTGTGATTGCAGTAGTTATCGGTATCATTGCTTCTTATCTGTTTGCTTCCGGTTTCGACTTCTCCAATGTCGGTTTGGGACTCTATGGCATCGGTATTGCCGCGGTAGGTATGCTGTCTACGCTCGGCATCACGCTGGCTACGGACGCTTACGGACCGATAGCCGACAATGCGGGCGGTAATGCCGAAATGTCCGGCTTGGGCGAGGAAGTGCGCAAGCGTACGGATGCACTCGATTCACTGGGCAATACCACTGCCGCCACGGGCAAGGGCTTCGCCATCGGTTCCGCCGCCTTGACGGGACTTGCGTTGCTTGCCTCTTATATCGAAGAAATCCGCATCGGCCTGACGCGCCTCGGGCAGACTGAAATCTTCTCCGGTGGCGAAGCTGTCCGAATACAGGATGCTACGTTCTTCGACTTCATGCACCATTACGAAGTTACGCTGATGAATCCGAAAGTGCTCTCGGGTATGTTCCTCGGTTCGATGATGGCGTTCCTGTTCTGCGGTTTGACGATGAATGCCGTAGGTCGCGCCGCCTCTCACATGGTGGACGAGGTACGCCGCCAGTTCCGCGAAATCAAAGGCATCCTGACGGGCGAGACTGAACCGGACTACGAGCGTTGTGTAGCCATCTCCACAAAAGGCGCGCAGCGCGAAATGGTGGTGCCGTCGCTCATCGCCATTATTGCTCCCATCCTTACGGGACTGATTTTCGGTGTTCCCGGTGTGCTGGGATTGCTCATCGGCGGACTGAGCAGCGGATTCGTGCTTGCCATCTTCATGGCGAATGCGGGGGGTGCATGGGACAATGCAAAGAAGTATGTGGAAGAAGGCAACTTCGGCGGAAAGGGTAGCGAGGTTCATAAGGCTACTGTGGTAGGCGATACCGTAGGCGACCCATTCAAAGATACTTCCGGCCCGAGCCTCAATATCCTTATCAAGCTGATGAGTATGGTAGCTATCGTGATGGCAGGATTGACCGTTGCGTGGAGCTTGTTCTAAAAAGGCTCTCTAAGTAGTTCATTGTTAGATAAATAATAGTCCCACTATGTTCGTTCATAGTGGGACTATTGTTCAGTCCTATTGGGAAGGTAGTTCACTCGTATAGGGAAGGTCGTTCAGTCGTATAGGGAACTTTGTTCCCTCGTACGGGGAAAGCACCTCGCCCATACTTCGGACGGGCTTACTTCCCGTAATCATCGTACATCATCAACAGATGCGACGAGCTCCAGCTAAAGTGCGGCGCTTTCAGTCGCTCACCTGTGTGCGTGCCGTAGTTCTCGTGAATGGGCGCCCCTTCTTTCAGTCCGCTCAGGCGGTCGAAGACTTGAAGGGTGTATTCATCCGCCAGCTTGTTGTAACCATAGTTGCGCAGTCCGCGGATGGCGAAGTACGTCTGGTCCAGCCAGATGGGACCACGCCAGTAGCCGCGCGGATTGTACTTGGGATTGTCCGCAGCGATGGTGGGGAAGGGGATGTAGGTAGAGAACTTCGCGGTGTCCTGCAACATGGGCAGCATGGCGTCCACCTGCGCTTGGGTGGCTATTTGCGTCCATAGCGGGGTGTAGGCTTCGCAGCCCGGCTCTTCGATGAACGAGCCGTCCTTCAGGCGGCGGTCACAGAAGAAGTTGATGTTGCGGTCGAAGAAGTAGTCGGCTACCTTGTCGCTGTAATCCGGTGCGTCGAAAGGAACTTTCAGCAGTCCGGCGAATTTCTTCAGCAGTTTGCATTCCAGTGCCAGGTAGGCGTTCAGGTCTACACTTTCCTGGTCCATGCTCCAGGCGTCGTCGGCGCCGTCGTTCTTCAGCATCACGGCGTTGTCAAAGCGGATGGCGTTGTCCATGCCGCTTTCCCAGGCAGCAGCTTCGAGTGTGCCGTCGGTGGCGCCGTATTCGCACATGCCGTTGCGGTTGTGGTCGCGCTTCTGATACCACCATTTATAGTAGGAGAGCAGTTGCGGGTACATCTCGGCTACGAAAGTCGTGTCGCCCGTGTGGGTGAAGATTTCGTCTACCGCCCAGCATACCAGGGGGGGCTTGCTGTCGCGGGCATTGTTTTCCGACGGGTCGGTGTAGATGCAGTCGATTATCATGCCGTCCGGTTGCTGGTAGTCGAACATGGCGCGGATGTTGTTCTTTGCCAGTTCGGGGTCGAACTTGGCGGTGCCGGCACTGAAACGCCAGCTGTCCCATGCCCAGAAACCGACGAAGTAACCCACGGCATGGCTGGGGATGATGCCCTCGTGCAACAGTCCGCCGCGGTGCGTGCGCCAGTTGGAGATAAGGGTGGTGACGGCTTTCACGGCAATGCGGTCGTACTCGGGCTTCATGTCCGTGCGTAGTATCTTGGTGAGGTAGCCTTCCCAACGGTCGGCGTTGATTTGCAACGCACCTTCGGGGTGGTTCAGCAGGGCGGGCAGGTTCTGCCGTCCGGCAGCCATATCTTTTTCCGAGGTGAAGAAGGAGATGGCTACGTTGACGGGGTACCTGGGTGCGCGGACGAGGGCGGTATAGTTGTTGTCGCCTGCCGTCAGCACTACATCCGGGGTAAAGGTCACTGTGACGCATTCGCCGCTGGGATGGCGGGCAATGACGGTTTGCTGCTCTACGCTGACGGTGATGTTGCGTCCCCATTGGCTGCCGGTCAGCAGCAGGTCTTCGGCACGGTCTGCCTCGATGCGAAGCAGGGCGGTTGAGGCGCTGACGAAGTTGAGGCGCTGCGTGATGCTGCCGTCGGCGCTGTGGGCGGAGAGGTAGAGTTCACCGGGATAATAGCAGGTAGAGTCGGGCGTGAAGACCGCTCCGGCATCTTTGGCAAAGCCCACGACGGTGGCGGACTGCGCCATCCACTGACGGCGGAACATATCGAGGCTGAAGGGGCCGCAGAAGCCGTTTACCCATTTGTCTTTTTCGGGCGGGGTGAATCCCATCCATGAGCCGGCGTCGGTGAACCATCCGTAGCACCGGTGCAGGGTATCGGGTGTGTAGGCGATGTCCAGTATGTTGTCGAAGGCATACCGTTTCTCGGCTACACTTTTGCTGCCGGTGCTGCAGGCGGTGAGGCCTGCCAGCAACAGAGCAGAGAGTATAAAAGGAATAAATTTATGTCGCATATTGTTTATTGCTTTATAATTTAGAACCAGTTCTTATGTGCTTTTTCCGCTGCATCCTCGGCGGGAGCCAGTGGTTGCAGTGTGAAGCTGTACTTCCATTCGTGCGGAGTGATGGTATACTCGGGATGCACCTGTGCGCCCCATGTATTGTCACCGCCCACACCCATTTGCAGGTGGTCGATGTTGAGCCATACCATATCTTTCTTCTCGATGCTTCCACCGTGGCGGCGTTCTACCTGGGACGGGCGATACTCGATGTCTTCCATCGGGAAGTTCCAGACGCTGACGCTCAACGGTTCTTCACCGGTGACGAGCAGACCTTCGCCGGCGGCATTGCGCAGGGCAGTCCAGCGCACGTCGCAGTGGTTGGCTGTCTCCTGGGCACGTACGTACGGGTGGTATTGTTCCCAAACCGTGGCGTTGTACAGTCCTACCAGCGCTCCCGTTTTGCGGTCGGCATAGTTCTCCTGCGGTCCGCGTCCCAGCCAGGTCATCATTTCGTATTCGGCAGGGAGTATCATGCGCATACCCAGGCGCGGTATTTCGTACAACGTCCGCATGCCGGGCGTGAAGTGCATCGTTACCTGTACGGCACCGTTCGGACGGATGTTGTAGGTTGTCTGCAGCGTGGCATCCTGTGCTTCCATGCGGTAGGTGGCGGTGACGGTTGCCATTTGGTTGCCTTCCTTCACGTCGATGTTCTGCAACTTGGCGTCACGTCCGGCGTTCTTCCAGGTGGCGCAACGTTTTAGGTGGCCGTTCGGGATGTCATTGTCGGTCAGCGGACGCCAGAAGTTGGGTTGCAGACCTTCCTGGATGAGGTTCTTTCCGTTGTAGGCGAGTTCCGTCATTTCGCCGCTCTTGGTAGAGAAGGCTATCTGGAAGTTGTTGCCTTTCAGCGTAAGGGCATCGGTGCCGCGGTTCACTGTCAGCGTTCCGTTCACGGGTTGGGCAGCCTTGGCAACCGGAACAGAGGGCAATACCCATTGCTCGATGGCAACTTCGTGTCCCTTCGGCACCAGCGGCGCTGCTTGCTTGGTGAAGGCGCGCAGGGTGAGGAAGTACTCTTTGCCGTCGGCAGGGAGTGCCTTCAGCGGCAGTTCGATGTTGGCGGAAGTGCGGGGAGCGATGGCGGGGAAATCCGTTTCGCCGCTTTGTACCGTCTTGCCGTCGCATTCTACTGCCCAGCGCAGGGTGTAGCCTTCGAGGCCGATGAAGTCGTGCCAGTTGGTTACCTTTATCTTGTTGGCTGTGAAGGCGAGCGGTTCAAAATGGATATATTGTAGTACTTTCTTCACTTCATAGATGTGCGGGTGCAGGCTGCGGTCGGCAGCTACCAGTCCGTTGGCGCAGAAGTTGGAGTCGTTGACGATGCCTACGAATCCCATGTCACCGCCGAAGGCTTCGATGTCGTGTCCCTTCTCGTCTTTGATGGCGAAGGTCTGGTCCACCCAGTCCCAGATGAAGCCGCCTTGCAGCTGGTCGTATTTGTAAATCAGGTCCCAGTAGTCCTGGAAGTTTCCTACGCTGTTGCCCATGGCGTGTGCATACTCGCAGAGAATCAGCGGGCGGGCATCGCGTTGGTTCACGTGCTGGCGAAGCCGCCAGATGCGGGCGTACATCGGGCAGTAGATATCGCTCTTGGCTTGGTAGCCGCCGCCTTCGTACTGTACGGGGCGGGTGATGTCTACGCTCTTGGTGTAGTCGTACAGCGTTTCGAAGTGCTTGCCGTAGCCCGATTCATTACCCAAAGACCAGGTGACGATAGAGGTCACGTTGCGGTCGCGGGCTATCATCCGGCTCATGCGTTGCATGAAGGGGAGTTCCCAATCGGGATAGTTGGCGAGCGTGCCGTCTTTGTGGTCCATCATGCCGTGGCTTTCGATGTTGGCTTCGGACACCATGTAGAGTCCGAACTCGGTGCAGAGTTCGTACCAGGGGGCGTTGTTGGGGTAGTGGCAGTTGCGCACGGCGTTCAGGTTGAACTGTTTCATTAACTGGATGTCGTGTATCATGGATGCCACGCTTATGGTGCGACCCTTGTGGGCATCGTGCTCGTGGCGGTTCACGCCTTTGAAGAGCACTGCCTGGCCGTTAATCAGTTGCATTCCGTTCTTCATCTCCACCGTGCGGAAACCGAAGAGGTGGGTGAATGATTCCAGAGGACGGCCTTGTGCGTCGAAGGTGCTGACCACCAATGTATAGGTGTTCGGCGTTTCGGCGTTCCAGGGACGTGCGTTGGGGAACATCTCCCCGATGGTGAACAGGGTATCGGTGGCAGAAGTAAGGGTCTTCTTCTGGTCGTAAGCTACCGCTTCGCCGTCCATCACTTTCACTTCCACCGTTTCTCCTGCCTTCGGCTGGTGGAGCAGGATGTCGAGGTACAGTTCACCGTCCTTATATCCGTTCACCAGTTCGGCGGTCATCTTGAAGTCCTTGACGCGGCTTTGCGGGCGGGCATAGAGGTAGACGCTGCGTTCGATGCCGCTGTATTTCCAGTAGTCCTGTCCTTCCAGATAGGAACCGTCGCTGTAGCGGAATACTTTTACAGCCAGCTTGTTGCTGCCCTTCTTCAACAGCTTGGTAACGTTGAAGTGCGACGGCAGGCGGCTGTCTTCGGCATAACCGGCAAGTTCGCCGTTCACCCAAACATAATAGGCAGACTCCACTCCCTCGAAGTCGAGGAAGATATCCATGCCTTCCCAACCGGCAGGCACGTTGAATTCGCGGATGTAGGCGCCCACCGGGTTGTAGTCGGCAGGTACATACGGCGGATTGGCGGGGAATGGATAGCGCGTGTCCGTATAGATAGGTGCATCGAAGCCTTGCAGCTCCCAGCTTCCGGGAACTTCTATCTTGCTCCATTTGCGGGTACTGTAGCCAGGCTTTTGGAAATCTTTGGGGCAGAGGTCGTTGTTCTTCGAGAAGAGGAACTTCCAGGTGCCGTCCAGCGAAATGCGGCGTTCCGTGGCAGGATTTACATCGAACCGGACGTCGGCAGGCAGAGCGCGTTGCTTCAAGGCGGCGGCTTCATTCTTGAAAGGAGTGAAGTGCGCGGACATCGGTTCTCTGTTTATCTCGTTGACCTGCGGATTCTGCCACGGCTCGTTATCGGCGAGGGCGGCGGTGCAAAACAACGAGGAGAGAAGGAAGGTATAAAGTTTGGTTTTCATAACTATCATTTATCAATTATCAACTATCAATTAAATGGAGCAGAACAATGTCACCAGGAACGGCACACTGAAATCTACCACAAATCCGTGGAAAATGGAAACTACTACGAACTGCTGTCCTGCGGTGCGTGTGATGATGGGCAGTGTGGTGTCCATCGTCGTGGCGCCACCGGCAGAGATAGGGGCGAGGTTCCCGAACCAGCGTACCAGTAACGGTGCAGCCAGCAGTGTCAGTATTTCGCGGGTGATGTTGGCAAGCAGGGCGATGGTTCCTAATTCCGCTCCCTTGTACTCCGTGATGAAGATACTCGAAAGCGAATAGTAGCCGAAGCCCGACCCTACGGCGAGGCAGTCTGTTACGGAACGGTGTGTCAGTATCAGGCTGACAGCAGCGGAACCCGCCAATGTACCCAGTATCGTCATCACAGGCAGGAACACCAACCGCGGGTTGAGCGAACGGAAGTTCTTCAATGTCTGCGGATCGTTTCCTACACTCAGCCCCACGCTGAACATCAGTGCACAGAGCGCGTAGTAGCTGATCTTGGTTTCTGCAATGTCAAAGGGCAGCAGGTGGCAAACTCCGGCAATCGTGCCCAGCACGAAAAAGCCTACGATGATAAGACTTCCTTTCATGCCTGGCCCCCTTTCCTTTTATACAAGGCTCTCCACAATGCCCAGGCAGCGGTGACGCTTCCCAGTGTCCCCCCCAATGTGAGGATAATTGCTTCGAGTCCGATGGTATGGAGTCCTTTGATGATCTGCTCATTGCTTCCCACCTCGATGCCGAGGATGAAGAGCAACACCCAGATAAGCACTGTGATAATCCGGTGTATTTTCTTTAAATTCCGTTTTCGTAAGAGGTAGCCCAGCAGCATTCCTGTGAGCATCAGTCCGATGATTGTAAACATATCTATGTCGTTTTTGGTGGCAAAGATAACATCTTAAAGGAAAACAAGGCGGCATCACCGTAGGCAAATACCGCCTTGCTCCTATAAATTAAGAGAGAGAATTATTCGTTTATCTCGTTGTTAGTCTGTATTTCCATCAAAGGAATAGGCAGGAATGAATGGGTAGAAGCACTGAAGCTTGTTCTTCCGTCAGCTTTCATTGCTTCGTCCAGTTTGCCCCAACGGCGCAAATCATAGAAGCGAGAGTTTTCCAATGTAAATTCTACTAAACGTTCATGTTCAATCTGTGCTTTTACGGCAGCTTGATCACTTCCGGTCATGGCAGGAAGCTTTCCGTGTACACTGCGAACCTTGTTAATCAATGGAATCGCTTTTTCGGGATGACCTTGTTCGTTATAAACTTCAGCTTGCATCAGCAGAACGTTGGCATAGCGCATCAACGGCATGTTAGTACCTACATAATTCTGTGCATAGTCAGTCCAGGTTGCAGGCAGGTATTTACGATAGTTATATTGGGTTGCAGAATTCTCATCGTAGATATCATCATAATTATAACCCAAGATATGACCACCATCGCGATAATATGGATCATCAAACATCATAGAACCATAGGCGCGTGCATCGTACATATTACCTTCAGCAATACGACCTTCTTTCAGAAATTCATTATACATCATGTCGCTGACACGGATTTCATCCCAACCGGACATACTGCCGGGAGCTACCCAGAAGTGAAGTACGTGTTTGTGGAAAGTACCGTCAGCAGTGCTGTTAGTAAACTGAAGCTCCAGAATCGATTCTTTACTATTCTTATTGGTTCCGTCGAACATACTTCCGTAATCGGGTTCCAATTCGTAACCGCTCACTTTGTTAAAAGCAGCTTCTGCCAGTCCCAAGAATTCACTCTTTTTGTCACTTTCCTCATAGGCACGAGTCAGATAAGCCCATCCAAGGTAAGAATAAGCTGCTCCCTTAGTAACACGTCCGGCTTCGGAAGAGGGACGGTCTTGTGGTAACAAGTCACCGGCTTTTTCCAACTCCGTACAGATGAAGTTCCATGCTTCTGCTCTGGAAGACAGTGCTTTGTGAGTCTGTGATTCTCCGGTCAGATATTCATTACGGATGATGATCTTTTCCCAACTCATAATCAGTTTGAAGTGATAGTAAGCACGAAGGAACAGAGCCTCACCGGTGAGGTGATTCTCATCTTCGGTACTCATCTTTTCACCGGAAGTTTGTACTTTATTAATGCCGAATAAAACATTATTGGCATAGTTGATACCGTTGTAGTTGTTCATCCAGTATTCCTTGATGCTGGAGTTTTCATTATTATAGGTGAAACCGTATAATGCAGCCCATTCCGGATAGTTATTTACGTCTTGGCCTTTTACCATTTCATCACTGCGGAATGTTTCTACTACAAACTTAACTTCAGCTACAGTGTAAGAACCGGTACGGCAGTCTAACTGGCCGTAAACAGCAGACAGACCTGCTTCCACATCGGCTTTATCTCTCCAATATTTGTCTGTTGAAAAATCGGGAGACTCTGTTGTCAGGAAATCGTCGCATCCTGCCAATAAGGCGGCGCATAAGAAAGATGCTATATATATTATTTTTTTCATTGTCTTCAAATATTAAAGGGTGATTAGAATGTAACTTGTAAACCTACTACGAAAGAGCGGGTAAACGGATATACAAATGAGTCAACACCGGTATTCAAGATACTGGAAGAGAATTCCGGATCAATGCCTGAGTAGTCGGTGATAGTGAACAGGTTTTCTCCACTGACGTAAAGACGGCATTTCTCAAGATATATCTTCTTTGCCGTTGTTTTGGCCAATGTATATCCCAGTTGCAACTGACGCAGACGGACAAAGTTTCCATTCTCAAGGAAGCGGTTAGATTCGCGGGTGTTCTCATTCGGGTCGCCCAGTACGGCTCTTGGCATGCTTGTTCCTGTATTTTCGGGTGACCATGCTTTCAAGGTACTTGTGAAGTAGTTTCTACCGGCATCCATTCCTTCATAATACAAACGGTTTACGTTGTAGAGTTTGTGTCCCCATGCGCTGCCAAACTGGAAGGAAAGGTCGAAATTCTTATATGAACCGCTGAATGACAGGTTCGCCTCTACTTTGGGAATACCGGAACCTGAGTATTTTTTATCGCCTGAGTCGATAACTCCATTACCGTCTATATCTTTGAAACGGATATCACCGGCTTTTGCTTTCGGTTGAAGACGTTCGCCTTTGCTGTTTACGTAAGCAGCAGCTTCTGCATCACTTTGGAAGATACCGTCTGTTTGGTATAACCAGAAACCGGCTACCGGATAACCTTTCAATGTTTGGGTTACAAAATGTCCGTCACCCTTCCATGCAGAACCGTAAAGTACTTGGTTAGGGTCTGCTTTAAGCATTTCATTGTGAGTGGTAGAGAGGTTGAAGCCGACATTATAGTCGAAGCCGTTTACACTGTTTCCATAATTCAACTCAAGTTCGAAGCCTTTGTTTACCATCTTTCCTACATTGACTGTCGGGTTATAGATACCGGCAGAAGGTGGCATTACCTTTTCGATAAGCAGGTCTTCTGTAGTGTTGTAGTAGTAGTTGATGCTACCGCTCAGTTTGTTGTTGAATAATCCGAAGTCGAAACCGATGTTCTTGGTGTCGGTAGTTTCCCAGCGCAAATCGTCGTTTACCAAATAGAGGTTAGACATACCTGCCCAGGCATTTCCACCTTGGATATAACTCATCCATTGAGTGTTACTGTTGCTCATAGTCGGAGCGTAGTAGTTGCCCAATGCGCTTTCGCTACCCAAACGTCCCCAACTTGCACGGAACTTCAAGTTGCTGATAACAGTGCTTTTGGGGAAGAATTTCTCTTCGCTCAATCTCCATCCTACAGCTACTGAGGGGAATGTACCCCAGCGGTTGTTTTTACCAAACTTGGAAGAACCATCAGAACGTACAGTTACTTGCAACAAGTAACGGCTGTCATACGAGTAGTTGAATCGTCCAAAGAAGGAAGCGCGGTTATAATCGTAGAAAGTACCTGAACCAGTGAATGTACCGCCTACACCGGCATCAATGGTTGGAGATGTCGGATCAAAGAATCCGCCGTTGACCTCGCTTGAAGTCAGACCCCCGTTTACTACATCATATTCGGTTTTCTTTCCTTCTACGCTGACAGAACTTTTGTCCTGATGAGCGGAGATAACCGAGTTACCCACCATAGCAGTGATAGAGTGCTTGCCGAAGTCTTTCATGAAAGTTAATACGTTTTCAAACGTCTGGTTGCGATAGTAAGAATTGTATTCGTAGTTGTACGGATAAAGACTCGGTTCTTGCGCATTCGCTTCATATTTGGCACGGTGGTAGCGGTCGTTATAATAGTAACCGTTGTATGTATAGCTTGTCTTGAAAGTAAGCCATGAAGTAAACTTCATTGTCAAGCCGATGTTACCGGTAATGTCGTAGCCCGTATATTTTCTGTCTTTATAGTGGTCATCCGCCATCACGTTGCGGTTAGTGGGGAGTTCCATCTTTACACCATCTACAGACATATCTGTCAGGCCGTATCCATAAGTTTGGTTTTCGTCATAAACGGGTACCAGTGGAGAAATAGAATACATCTCTTTCAGAGAGTACTGCGGCTGCTTGCTTTGTGTAACTTTGAAATTCAAACCTGCGTCGAAGTCAAAGATATATTTGTGCGCATTCAGTTTCAAACGTGCATTATCTTGAATGTAAGAGTTGCCTTTGAAGATACCTTTTTCATCGGCATGACCATAAGACAGTGAATATTTGGCAATTTCCGAGCCGCCGATAAGATTTACGTAGTAGTTCTGTGAAATGCCGGTGCGAAGCATTTCGTCCTGCCAGTCGGTATCGGCACCTGTAGGGTTCTGTCCGTTTTTGTATGTCAAATATCCCGGTTTGTTTGTTCCTGCATTCTCGTACATCATGTTATGTACCTTCAGATATCCGTCTGCATTCAGCATATCAAATTTCTTGGCTACGGAGTTTACCGTCATGTAAGTGTTGAACGAAACTTTCAGCTCTCCAGCCTTGCCGTTTTTGGTATTTACAATTACTACACCGTTAGCAGCTACCGAACCGTAGATTGCAGCGGCAGCACCATCCTTCAGGATTTCCATTGATTCGATGTCCTGTGGATTGATAGTGTTGATATCGCCTGGATATCCGTCGATAATGTAAAGCGGTTCATTGTCGCCCATTGTTTTGATACCGCGGATTTTTACGGAGATGCTTGCACCGGCATTACCACCAGACTTTAATACACTTACACCGGCAATTTTACCTTGCAGGGCTTCGGTGGCACTGGTAGTCGCGCGCTTCATCAGATCTTCTGATTTTATCGAAGAAATAGCGCCAGTCATGTCGCTCTTTTTCATCGTACCGTAACCTATGACCACGACTTCATCCAGCATCTCGGAGTCGTCTTTTAAAGTTACTTTGATACTTTTTTGCCCGTTCAGAGGTATTTCCTGGGTTACATAGCCCACATAAGAGATTACCATTGTTGCTTTGGGCGAGACAGTCAGTGTGAAGTTGCCGTCAATGTCGGTAATGCAACCATTCGTTGTACCTTTCTCTAAAACACTGGCACCGATTACGGTTTCGCCAGTTGCGTCGACCACGGTACCCGTTAACTCAATGTTCTGTGCTAATGCGCTAACAGGGAGCATAAAAGCAAAGAAGAAAAGCAGTTGAATTACTCTTTCTTTGAAATAATTACTTTTACTCATGTGAATAAGTTTTTAAGGTTAATAATTTGGTTTTTCACGATGCTAAATTATGAATCACTAGGGAAGGTGGCGAATAAATAACGCCTACAAATAGCCTACAAAAAGGGTTTCTTAACAGTTTTATAGTCTACAATTATTTTTATAATCAGTTGATAAACAGTGATGTATTGGATGTATACATATCTACAAAACGGCATATGAGAAAGGTGATGCTAAATAAGTGTTTATAGCCTTTTATGCTATCTCTCTATTACTAATTATCGGAAAAGGTTCATCATATTCTGTCTTTCTGCTAAAGTTATCGTTACAGGGTTCATCGCATTCATCGATTTGCGGCAAAGACGTTACTGCAGGGCGATAGCGGGTGAAGGCAGGGCTCTTTTGCGCGTTTTTCATTGCTTTCAGCCTTCACCAAGATTTTTAAGACGCGGGTCGGGCGGATAAAGCGGATTTAAACTCAAACATAAGTTCTTAAAGTCTCAATCACCTGTTGTTATCCTTTCAATTCTCCGGCTTTATCCGGCGAAAGACGGCGAGTTAAGAGTGAACGACTGGAGTTGTTCGATCGGCCGACTCCAGTTGTTCGATCGGCCGACTGGAGTCGTTCAGCTGAACAACTCCAGTCGTTCACTTTAAACTCCTTAACAAAGCAGAGGTAAGCAGGTGACTTTCAACTATTAAGGAGCATTGTTCTACTTGAGAAAAGCTGCTTCTCACCCGGGAAGGGTTATGTTTGTAGTTTAAGCTGGTATAAGAAGAGGGATAAAACAGAAAAGCAGCATCCTAAAAGGTGGGATGCTGCTTTGGATAAGGTAAAGTTTTCAATTATTAGTCGTCATAGTGTCCGTAAGTCCTCAGAACTATAACTTTTATAATATCTTCGTAAATCTCATAAATCAGGCGATGCTTATCTGTTATTCGACGTGACCACTTGCCGGAGAGGTTTCCTCTCAGTTGTTCGGGTTTTCCTGTTCCGGTAGTAGGGTGTTCTTCTAATTCTGAGAGTAGGGAGTTCAACTTCTTCAATGCTTGTATTTCTCCCCCTTTTTTTAGCTGCTTAATGCCTTTTAATGCATTCTCTGTCAGCTCAATTTCGTATTTCATCAGTCTTCAAATAACTCTTTACGAAGGGCGGCAGTTAATTTTACTGTTTGCCCACTCTGAGCCTGTTCACTTGACTTCACAATATCCTCTATATTGCGGGGGTCATCGAAATAAGGGTCATTTGAGGGGCTTACACTTTCGGGTATAATCTCACCTCTCGGCACAAGTTCCAGAAATTGATTCTTGCGCTTAATGATAACCCTTTGTACTTCGGCAAGGTCGAAGAACTTCTTTTGGTTTTCCCTGAATTCTCTTGTTGTTACTACTATCATATCTCAAATATTAGCGTATGTACCATATTGTGTACACAAATGTAAGGTTTAGTTTTCAATTAAACAAATAAACCTATATAAATTAGGTGACTTGTCCTGATATAGGTTGACTATAACATCCAAAAAGTTATGGTAAAT
>CAJKXC010000011.1 GCA_905203765.1 uncultured Bacteroides sp. | reverse complement strand
GCAAAAATAAATATTCAATATTGGCAAAAACCATGATACTTACGATTTTACAATTTACGATTTACGATCAGAGCTCCTTCTTACCATGCTATCAAGCAAAATAATTGTATAGCTCCAAACCGACATATATCAACGAACCGATAAGAGCGGCTGCCAGCAACACAATACCTGCACCAAGCAATATCTTCGTACGCAAAGAGCGCTTCTCGATAATGGTGATTTCAGTCGGTTGCGGTTTGGCATTCTCATCTTCTTTTTCTTTTGTTTCATTGATGAACTCAACGGCACTAATCAAATTTGCATCATTTTCGTTCATCAGCGGATTATGTTTGGCAAACTTCACTAAATCAGCCGTCTGGAATAACTCACGTAAGTCTGAGATAGCCTCTTTATCTTTCATTTCCAATAACTTATCAATAATTTCGGAAGAAGTCATTTCTAAAGCATTGAAACCAAAACGATCCTTAATATAAGTACGAATAGTATCTGTCAACTCCGTATAATATTCCTTCGGATCTCCCTTTTGCCAAACTTTCTCGTTTTTAATACGCTCAATCTCCTGCATGGCAAGTTGATGCGGCGGCAGCTTCGGCTCTACTTTTACCTTACGGATAATAGGCTTGTTGTCGCGGATACGCTTCACAAGATAAATAAGCAACAAGAGGAAAGGCACAAACAGCAATATGCATGCAATAGCAACATACCAGTCCTCCCATGCAAAAGGTGCCTGCATCACAGTTTTCGGACCAAAGAACTGGTCGGGATGCAAAGTATCTACCGGCATGGAATATACTTTCAAAGCCAATGCCTTGGAACGATAAGGCTTATTATCCACAAGCACCTCCATCGGTGGCAAGTAATAAAGCGCTGAATCAAAAGAGGTAATGGTATACTCCTGCGTTATCAGCGAGCGTCTGCCATCATTCAACATCTGTGTATCCGGCTTGGCCACATCGATAATTTCCACCCCACGTACCAACGTATCGGTATAAACAGGAAATATTGCACGCTTATCGGCATCCAGTGCTACCTGAAGTTTTATCTTTGCTTGCTCTCCAATCAGGATTTGCAAGGAGTCGATAGTTGCATCTACCGTCACCGACTGGGCTACCGCCCTACCCGTCAACGTTACTAACAGCGCTATCAGAAATAAATATCTTTTCATTTTCCGATTAATTTCGTTTCGCAAACAAATTCATCAATGCCTTGACATAGTCCTGGTCCGTACGTACCGACACATTGTCCACATTACTCTTGGTAAATGTTTCGTTCAGTTCCACCTGCTTGTTTACCCACCAGTCATGGTGAGCACGACGTACAGCACGTGAAGAAGTATCAATCCATTGTTCATGCCCCGTTTCTGCATCTTTTATCTTCATCAAGCCAACAGCAGGCAAATCTTCCACACGACGGTCATAAACCTGAATCGCAACTACATCATGCTTGCGGTTGGCAATAGTCATGGCATTTTTGAAACTTTCCTGGTCGATAAAGTCCGATAAAACAAAAGCAGTGCAACGACGCTTCATCACGTTCGTCAGATACTCCAATCCGAGACGGATATTCGTTTTGCGACTTTCCGCATGGAAGTCTATCAACTCACGGATGATATAGAGTATATGCTTACGCCCTTTCTTAGGCGGGATAAACTTCTCAATCCGGTCTGAAAAGAAGATAACACCGATTTTATCGTTGTTCTGAATAGCGGAAAATGCCAACGTTGCAGCTATTTCCGTCACCATATCCTTCTTCATCTGCTTTATCGTACCGAATTCCAAACTACCGGAAACATCGACCAGCAACATCACGGTCAGTTCGCGCTCTTCTTCATACACCTTTACGTAAGGTTTGTTGAAGCGCGCAGTCACGTTCCAGTCAATGTCACGTATATCATCGCCAAACTGATATTCGCGCACTTCGGAGAATGCCATACCTCTACCTTTGAAGGCTGAATGATACTGCCCCGCAAAGATATTATTGGATAATCCGCGCGTCTTTATTTCAATCTGACGAACTTTCTTTAATAAATCAGTTGTTTCCATCTATATATATAAATAGTCCTTATATTAAGGTACCTCTACCTTATTCAGTATCTTGCTGATGATTTCGTCCGAAGTCATGTTGCTGGCTTCAGCCTCATAAGTCAAGCCGATACGGTGACGCAACACATCGTGTGCCACGGCACGTACATCTTCGGGAATCACATAGCCACGACGTTTGATGAAGGCATAGCTGCGGGCAGCCAACGCAAGATTGATGGAAGCACGGGGCGAACCACCGAAACCGATCATATCCTTCAGCTCCTTCAAATCATATTTCTCCGGATAACGCGTAGCAAATACGATGTCAACAATATATTTTTCAATCTTCTCATCCAGATAAACCTGGCGAACTACTTTGCGGGCTTCAAGGATTTCATCTGCTTTCAAGATAGGTCTCACATTGAATTTATCACCATTGATGTTCTGGCGAATGATCAACTTCTCCTCTTCCTGTTTCGGATAATCAATGACTACCTTCAACATGAAACGGTCCACCTGGGCTTCAGGCAGCGGATAAGTACCTTCCTGCTCGATAGGGTTTTGTGTAGCAAGTACCAGGAAGGGTTCCGGCAATTTGAAAGTTTCCTTACCGATGGTAACCTGACGTTCCTGCATAGCTTCCAGCAAAGCACTCTGCACTTTGGCCGGGGCACGGTTAATTTCATCTGCCAAAACAAAATTAGCAAACACCGGACCTTTCTTAACCTGGAACGTTTCGTCCTTCTGGCTGTAAACCATTGTACCGATAACGTCGGCAGGCAGCAAGTCAGGCGTAAACTGGATGCGGCTGTACTGTGCATCGATCAATGAAGCCAGCGTCTTGATAGCTAAAGTTTTTGCCAAACCGGGCACACCTTCCAGCAACACGTGTCCGTCGGACAACAAACCAATTAACAACGACTCTACCAGGTGTTTTTGTCCTACAATGACCTGGTCCATACCTGTGGTAAGATTGGTAACGAAAGCGCTTTGTCTTTCAATCCGCTCGTTCAGTTCGCGGATGTCAATTGTTTCAGCCATAAATCAATCTATTTTTTAATGTTTAATTTCTTCATTTATCCGGTTTTGAACCGGCAATTATTTTTTTCGCTCCCAAAAGTACGGGAATAAATTAACCATACCAACTAATTTTTATTAAAAAACAATGTGAAACCTTTAGATTAAACTACTTTCATAGAGTTTAGTATTTAACAAAAAAAGAAGCAGTAATTTTTTACTGCTTCTTTACTAACTTTGGTATCTTGATAGTAGTACCATAAGGTACATTATCCGGGTTTTTAATTATATCGGCATTATGCTTCACAAGATAGGGCCACATTTTTTTTGTTCCATAAAAGCGAAGCGCTACCCTGGTCAAGGTTTCTCCTTCTTTGATAGTATAAGTCGTTTCTGTTCCGACAATCGTATAATCCACTGAATCAGGAGTAAATGAAGCGGGATTTGCCTCTTTCTGTTTCTCCTTAGATGCCTGTTGCGGCACATCCTCTTTCGGTGTTTCTTTAGGTTTTGCAGTCACGACTGGGATTTCAGCCACTGTATCTGCCTTAACCGGTTGTATCGTATCTTTAGCGGCAATACTATCTCCCATCAAGGCATTCTGATCTGTTTTTAGGGGCTGATCTATTTGTGGGTCGGTCACCTGCTCCACTGATTCGGGCGTAAGTTTATCAAGCCAATCGGGATAATATATAAAGATAATGGCACCGCCGCACAACAGTATCACAAACATAACGATACCAATAAAATACTTCATTGCAGAAGAATCGGGCACTGCTTTAGGTTCAGAAACTAAAAGTTCAGATTCCAGCACAGCCCTGTCTCTAAGAGAGGCTATAAATTGTTCCCTTTTTTCTGCCTCAGTTACTGCTTTAGGGCCTGCAGGTTCTTCATTGATATCTTCTTTCGGTGCTTCAATATCGTTCTCTTCTTTCTCAACAGTGTTTTGGGGTTCTTCATCCATTGCCTTCATTACCTTTGTATCTTCAACGGCCGTAGTATTTCCACCAACAATATATACTTTTTCAGGAACAGCAACCGTTTTTTCTTCAGGTATAACAGCTATTTCTTCTTCAAGCATAGCAACCGTCTCTTCTTCAGGTTCAACAACCGCTGCTGTTTCAGGCGTAACAACTACTTCTTCACAGACCACCTCCTCGGTTATTTGCTCTTTTTCTTCCGGTTCCGATGCTTTCGAATCATTATCATTATCCTCCTCTTCTTCTTCATTCTCCTGAGAAACACCTTCAAGTTCTATACCATCCCCCAGAACTACAGTTTCAAAATGAGAGAAAGGTTTATTGATCGCATCTTTTAAGGCCGGCTCCGGTGTGAAAGAAATCTTTGTATGTCCTTGTATCTCGATTCTCTCCCCTGTATTTACATTAACACTTTCACGGCTTTCCACATCAATCAGCTTAAAAGAGCCCAGCCCTTTTATCTTTACATATTTGTCCTTTTCCAATGATTCTTCAATCAACTGGAAAAATTCCTTTGCAAAGCCCTCTGCATTCTTTTTGCTCATACCATGCCTTGCTGCAAGTATGTCAATCAAGTCCTGTACGTTTACCTTTTCGTTCATGATTGTAGGAAGTGTATTTAACAAGAAACTACCTAAACTTATCTTTCAACAGTGTACTGGGCTTATAAGTCAGTACCAGTTTGGGAGGCACCAGCATACGTTGTTTTGTTGTCGGACTTACAGAAATACGTTCCGCCTTCTTCTTTACTTCAAATGTACCAAAGCCCTGTATAGATATAATATTCCCCTCTTCCAATTGCTTTGTCATATCTGACAGCAAAGAAGCAATCAGTTCGGAGGTGTCCTTTAAGGTATACCCTAACCTCCGTGACAATTCAGAAGTAAATTCTTTATTATTCAATATACAAAGTTTTAAAATGGTACTACGGTGCTATATTAGCAAATCTTCTCCACATAAGCAAGAAGTTGCGGAAAAATATTTAAATAATTCGTCCAAAAAGGTCGAAATCATCGGAATTTACTATCTCCACTTGGTAAAAGTTACCTATACATAGTGTTTCATTCCCATGCTCAATCAGCACTTCCGGGTCCACTTCGGGAGAATCGAACTCCGTACGCCCCACGTAATAATCTCCCTCCAGGCGATCTATGATTACTTTCATCTGTCTGCCTACTTTGGCCGCACTCAGTTCTGCAGAAATACCCTGCTGAATAGTCATCAGTTCATCCAAACGTGCCTGCTTCACTTCTTGCGGAATGCTATCTTCATATTGCTTGGCAGCATACGTACCTTCTTCCTCCGAATAGGCAAAAGCTCCCATTCTATCGAAACGGGCTTTACGGACAAACTCTTTCAATTCTTCAAAGTCGGCCTCCGTCTCCCCGGGATGTCCCACCATGAGCGTAGTGCGAAGATGAATGCCGGGCACTTCCTTGCGGAATTGTTCTATCAGTTGATAAGTCTCAGCCTTAGTCACATGGCGGCGCATCTGTTGCAGCATATTATCGCTGATATGTTGCAAAGCGATGTCCATATACTTGCAAACATTGGGACGTTCACGCATTACGCGAAACAAGTCCATCGGGAAATGTGCCGGATAGGCATAATGAAGGCGAATCCATTCCACACCGGGAACATCTGAAATCCGCTCAATGAGTTCAGGCAGCATTTGCTTCTTATACAAATCTACCCCATAATAGGTCAGCTCCTGCGCTATAACTTGAAACTCCTTAACACCACGGGCTACCAGATATTTCACTTCATCCAATATCTCTTTCATCGGACGAGACACATGCCGTCCCGTTATAATAGGGATGGCACAATAAGAACATTTGCGATCACAGCCTTCCGATATCTTTAAATAAGCATAATGCCGGGGAGTGGTAAGCGTACGCTCGATATGAAGTTCGTCATGATATGCCTTGCCCAAGTCCTGCAACAGTTCTTTCCAATTGAATTTACCGTAAAACTTATCCACTTGCGGTATTTCAATAGCCAGCTCTTTGAGATAACGCTCCGAAAGGCACCCCATAACATACAGTTTCTCCAGTTCTCCTTCCTCCTTTGCCTGCGCAAACTCCAGAATCATATTGATGGATTCCTCTTTGGCATCACCGATGAAACCGCAAGTATTAATAACCGCAATCTGCCCTTTCGGACGTTCGGCGTCATGTGTCACCAGGAAACCGACTTCCTCCAACTGGCGCATCAGATGCTCCGAATCCACTAAATTCTTAGAACAACCTAAAGTTATGATGTCGATAGTTTTCCGTCTCATGCATTCTCTCCAAACAGTGAATCTACAAATTCCTTCTTACGGAACACCTGTAAGTCCTCCATGCCTTCGCCCAAGCCGATATATTTCACAGGGATCTTGAACTGATCAGAAATACCGATGACTACGCCACCTTTTGCCGTTCCATCCAATTTGGTAACCGCCATTGACGTAACCTCTGTTGCCAACGTAAACTGCTTGGCCTGCTCGAATGCATTTTGTCCAGTGGAACCGTCCAATACAAGCAAAACCTCATTGGGAGCATCGGGTACAACCTTCTTCATTACATTCTTTATCTTGGTCAGCTCATTCATCAAACCGACTTTATTGTGAAGACGACCCGCCGTATCTATAATCACCACATCCGCATTATTGGCAACTGCCGAACTCAGGGCATCAAAAGCCACAGAGGCAGGATCGGCTCCCATCTTCTGCTTCACCACGGGCACTCCTACCCGTTCGCCCCAAATCACCAACTGCTCTACAGCAGCTGCACGGAATGTATCGGCAGCCCCTAAATATACAGACTTACCTGCCTTCTTGAATTGGTAGGCCAGTTTGCCGATCGTAGTAGTTTTCCCCACTCCATTTACTCCAACAACCATAATGACGTAAGGTTTCTTCGCAATAGGCGCTTCAAAATCATCTACATCATCCGAATTATTTTCTGTAAGCAAAGCAGCGATTTCATCGCGCAGAATCTTGTTAAGTTCCTGCGCATTCATATATTTTTCGGCAGCAGCGCGCTTTTCTATACGTTCAATAATTTTCAACGTTGTTTCTACGCCTACGTCCGAAGTAATCAACACCTCTTCCAAATTATCCAAAACTTCATCGTCCACCTTCGACTTCCCTGCTACCGCACGGGCTATCTTACCGAACACACTCTCCTTTGTTTTAGATAATCCTTTATCTAATGTTTCCTTCTTTTCTTTAGAGAAAAAACTAAATAATCCCATAATTTACTTATTAGTACAACACATTATGCTACAAAGATATAACAAAACTGACAAATAATAAAAAATGAAGTAACTTAAAAGCAAGATAAAGCTAATTTCAACTCATCTACCAATTATTATCTATTACTGCAAGCAGGTTGCAATAACCTTGCAGTGATACTGCAGCAGTCTTGCAGTAACGCTGCAGCATATTTGCAGTAACACTGCAACACGTTTGCAGTAACACTGCAACACATTTGCAGTAGCACTGCAACGGCTTTGCAGTAACGTTGCAGTAACTCTGCAGTAGCACTACTATTATACAACCGGGATCTCAAACTGCCCCGGAGAACCACAGTTACCAGCTGCCCGTTCCCAAAGTACATGGACACCGAGAGAGAAAAAAGAAATCCCCTCACCGGATATTACCGATAAGGGGATCTTTATAAGTTATCAGTGCCTCGCGGCAACTGCATTTATCTTACTTCTTGAAAAAGTCTTGTACTTTTTCGTTAGGAACCATTTGTTCATCAAACATGTAAGCACCCGTCTTCGGAGACTTAACCATCTTGATAACCTTCGTATAAGCACGACCTTCCTTAGAACCTTCGTGCAAACTTGCTACTGTTTTCTTTGCCATGGGTTATACTCTTATTATTTAATTTCCTTATGTACTGTTACTCTCTTCAGAATCGGGTTGTATTTCTTCAACTCCAATCTCTCGGTAGTGTTCTTTCTGTTCTTCGTCGTAATATAACGAGAAGTTCCCGGCATACCGCTATCCTTGTGTTCTGTGCATTCCAGAATCACCTGTACTCTGTTACCTTTTGCTTTCTTTGCCATAATCAGTATTCTCCTCTACTTTTAGCCAATAACTTTAATGCTTTTCCAATCACAATAACCTTTAGCTACTGCATCCTTCAAAGCAGCGTCCAGTCCTTTCTTATTAATAATGCGCAAACCATTAGCGCAAATGCTAAGGCTGATCCAGCAATCCTGCTCTACATAGTAGAACTTCTTGTTAAACAAGTTCAAATCAAAGGTTCTCTTTGTTCTTCTCTTTGAGTGTGAAACATTGTTGCCAATCATGGCCTTCTTTCCGGTAATTTGACAAATCTTTGACATTTCTATCTTTATTTTATAGTTTTCTTCTATACTTATTTCAAACAGAGCGCAAAGTAAGCACTTTTATCGTTACCAAACAAGTTTTTCATAAAATAATTCACTGTATAATAGCATTTTTTCCTCATTTCAACTTGTTGTAAAGCATTGAAAGAGCGTTTTGAATTGCTTTCTTCACATTCCCGTCCCTTCCGCAGTCGCCCTCCTGTTTCATGGTAACGATTTCATTTTTATAGGCAGCGGCTATCCAAACAGTTCCCACCGGCTTGTCGGGAGTACCTCCTCCGGGACCTGCAATGCCGGAAGTAGCGACCGCACAGTCCGTTTTCAGCGTTTCCATCGCACCTTTCACCATTTCGGTCACAGTCTCGCGACTCACAGCTCCATGCTTTTCCAGCGTTTCGGCAGAAACGTGGAGTAAAGACATCTTCACTTCGTTGGAGTATGCCACAATGCCGCCATTGAAATATTCCGAACTGCCCGGAACGGAAGTTATCAGAGCTGCAATTCCCCCACCCGTGCAACTTTCTGCGGTGGAAAGGGACAATTTCTTTGCTTTCAGCAGTTCGCCGATCTCCTCTTCCAGTTTCATACCTTATTATATATATTATAATCTATACTTTACAAAGTAACGCGCGAATATGCCGGCGCATCTATCGAACAGAAGTCTTTATCCAGGTATTTGAAATATCCTGTAATGGCAATCATGGCAGCATTGTCCGTAGTGTAACTGAATTTCGGAATGAAAATATTCCAGCCGTACTTTTCGGCATGCTCACGGAAGGAGTTACGCAGTCCGTTATTGGCAGAAACACCACCGGCCACTGCCACTTCCTTTATCTTATACTCTTTAGCAGCCTTACGTAGCTTGTCCATCAGGATATCCACGATAGTAGCTTCCAGCGAAGCAGCCAGGTCTACTTTATGATGCTCGATGAAATCGGGATCTTCTTTCATCCAGTCGCGCAGGGAATAAAGGAATGACGTTTTCAGTCCACTGAAACTATAATCCAATCCGGGAATATGCGGTTTACTGAACGTAAACGCCTTCGGATTGCCCTGACGCGCCAGTTTATCTATAATCGGACCGCCGGGATATCCCAACCCCATTACCTTGGAGCACTTGTCGATGGCTTCACCCGCAGCATCGTCAATAGTCTGCCCCAAAATCTGCATATCATTATACGCTTTCACCAGAATAATCTGAGAGTTTCCACCGGAAACCAGCAAGCAAAGGAACGGAAAATTCGGTTGTATATTCTCCTCTCCTTCTGCTTTAATGAAATGTGCTAAGACATGTCCTGTCAAGTGATTAACATCTACCATAGGAATACCCAGCGAACGTGCGAACCCTTTGGCAAAAGATACACCTACCAACAAAGAACCCATCAAACCCGGACCACGAGTAAAGGCCACAGCGCTCAGTTCTTCTTTGGTCACTCCGGCACGTTTCAACGCTTCATGCACTACCGGAACTATGTTTTGCTGATGCGCACGGGAAGCCAGTTCGGGCACTACACCACCATACGCTTCGTGCACAGCCTGACTGGCCACTACATTCGAAAGCAGATAACCGTCTTTGATGACTGCAGCAGAAGTATCATCGCAAGACGATTCTATTCCCAAAATTATTGTACTCATAATGTTTATTTACGTTTAAACGCTGCAAAAGTAGTGATAAAAGTACGATTCATAACGTATTATTTCATATTTTTGTTGGCCAATTATAAAAATTAACCGCCTATCAGAAAGCTGAAAAAGACAGTACGCTGGGTACTCGGTATCGTACTGGGACTGTATATCGGTACTATCCTGTTACTGAACATCCCTTATGTTCAGCGGCATATGTCTGTACTTGTTGCTGACGAACTGGCTTCCATATTGGGCAGCGAGCTCACTATCGGGCGGATAGATATAGGACTGCTGAACCGTGTCATCATCGACGACCTGCTGCTGCACGACCAGTCGGGGAAAGAAATGTTGAAAGTAACCCGCCTCTCTGCCAAGTTTGATATCCTGCCCCTATTCAGCGGAAAAATATCCATCAGCAACGTACAATTATTCGGTTTCAACATCAATCTGGAGAAACAAACTCCTGAAGACAAACCCAACTTTCAGTTTGTAATCGACGCTTTTGCTTCCCAGGATACCATTCAGAAGAAAAACAACCTGGACCTCCGCATCAACTCCCTGCTGATACGTCGTGGCAAAATGTCTTACGACGTGCTTTCCGAAGCAGAGACTCCCGGCAAATTCAATTCGCAGCATATCCATTTGCGCAATATCATTGCCAACATCTCCCTGAAAGCACTGCAAAACGACTCGATCAATGCTGCCATCAAGCGCATGAGCGTGGAAGAAGAGCATTCCGGCTTTGAACTGAAGAAGCTAAGCCTTAAAATAGTCGGCAATAACCAACAAATGAAAATTGAGAACTTTGCCATTGACTTGCCGCAAACCTCCTTGGCGATGGATACCATCCGAATGGACTATGACAGCTTGGGAGCCTTTAATAACTTTGCACGCGACGTGCACTTCTCGTTCCATATATTGCCTTCACAGGTCACACTGCAGGACTTGTCCGCATTTGTCCCCGCCTTTGCCCCGTTCAAGGAAAAGCTGCAAGTAGAAGTACAAACAAACGGAACTGTCGACCAGTTGAATTGCCCCCGCCTTTCCATCTCTGCCGAGAACCATTTCCACCTGAGGGGAGACGTATCTCTGCAAGACCTTTCACAGCCGGGAAATGCTTATGTATTCGGCAATTTATCCAGTCTGTACGCCGATCCGGAAGGGGTTGCTTTCTTTGTCCGCAATTTGAGCAAGAACTACAACGGCGTGCCTCCCGTTCTGCAACACATGGGAACTATTTCCTTCCGTGGAGAGGTTTCCGGCTACTTTGCCGACCTCGTTACTTACGGACAAGTTCGCACCGACCTCGGTACCATAAAGACGGACGTAAAACTGAGTTCGGACAAGGCAAAAGGATACTTTGCCTATTCGGGAGCGGTACAGACCGAAGATTTCGAACTGGGTAAGATGTTGAACAATAATAAGTTCGGCAAGGTTACGTTCAATCTTGACGTAAACAGCAGCCATTACGAGAACCAGTATCCCACAGTTATTCTGAAAGGTTTGGTGGGTTCTATCAATTACAGTGAATACACCTATGAGAATATCACCCTGGACGGTGAATACAAACAAGGCGGATTCACCGGTAAGGTAGCTCTGGATGATGCCAACGGCTCGATTCTACTGAACGGCTCCATCAATACCGCCAGCCAGGTTCCGACATTCAATTTCCTGGCAAACATCAGCAAGATTCGCCCTCACGACCTTCATCTGGCGCCCAAATACGAAGACGCAGAAATATCAGTCAAGATAAAAGCTGATTTTACCGGTGGCTCCATTGACGAAATGAACGGTGAAATCAACATAGACAGCCTGTTGTTCACCTCCCCGGACAAGCGCTACTTCATGGAAAATCTGAAGATAGCTGCCACACGGACGGACTCACATCAAAAGCGCCTCGCCATTACTTCCAATTTCCTGCAAGGCAGCATTGAAGGAGATTATTCCTACCGTACCCTGCCCACCAGCCTGCTGAACATCATGCGCCGCTATATTCCCGCCCTGATCCAGCCGGACAAGAAGCCCATAACAACAGAAAACAACTTCCATTTCGACCTGAACATATACGATACGGAACTGCTTTCTACCGTTTTCCATATACCGGTAAGGGTGTATACCCAGTCTACTCTGAAAGGCTACTTCAATGACAAAGCCCAGCGCCTGCGAGTAGAGGGTTACTTCCCCCGCCTGCGCTACGAAGACAAATTCATCGAGTCCGGCATGATACTTTGCGAGAATCCCGGTGATCAATTCTATGCACGCCTGCGTTTCAGTAACCGGAAGTCGGAAGGTACCGTCAATGTGGCTCTGGAAACACAAGCGCAAAACAACAGTATCCAGACCACGCTGAACTGGGGAAACAGTAGTACCGTGACTTACAGCGGCAAACTGTCCACTCTCGCCCACTTCATCCGTGACCATGAACAGAAGACGCCATTGAAAACCATTATTGATGTACAGCCCACCAATGTCATTCTGAACGATACACTATGGAATATCCACCCCTCCCAAGTGGTGCTCGACTCCGGGAAGGTATATATCAACGACTTCCTGTTCAGCCATAAAGACCGTCACCTGCGCATCAACGGTACCGTTTCCAAGGAGCCCCAAGACACCGTACGCCTGGATCTGAAAGCAATCAACATCGGATATGTGTTCGACATTGCCGACCTCGGCGTGAACTTCAAGGGAGAAGCCACCGGTCCCGCCTATGCCAGCGGAGTATTGGAGAAACCGGTAATGAGTACCGACCTGTTCATCCGCAACCTCGGACTGAACGAAGGCTTACTGGGTGATGCCAACATACACGGAGAATGGCATCACGAAGTGAAAGGTATCTACCTGGATGCCCACATCCGCGAACAGGACATTGCCAAGAGCCACGTGCGCGGCTTCATCTATCCTCTGAAGCCCACCAGCGCACTCGACCTTCAGATTGAAGCAGACAACACCAACCTGAAGTTCATACACCACTACATGAGCAGCATTACGCCCGAATTCAACGGACGCGCCACCGGCAACGTGCACTTTTACGGCAAGTTCAAAGGGCTTACTATGGAAGGACGCGTATTGGGTGACGCCTCTATGAAAGTAGAAGTACTCAACACCACTTTCTCCATAAAAGACAGCATCTACATCGCACCCGACGGATTGACTTTCAACAACAACCGCATCTTCGATACGCAAGGCCATCAGGGACGGGTGAGCGGTTATCTCCATTACCAGCACTTCAAGAACCTGGAATACCGTTTCAACTTCAATGTGGACAATATGCTGGTAATGAATACAAAGGAATCTCCCGACTTCCCCTTCTACGGTACGGTGTACGGCACAGGCAATACCACCATTACCGGAAATGTCCGGGATGGCGTGAACATCGACGTGGCAATGACCACCAATCGCAATACCAACTTTACCTATATAAAGGATAATGTAACTACCGCCGTCAGCAACCAGTTCATCAAGTTTGTAGACAAGACACCACGCCGCGCCATACAAGACTCCGTCCGCCTTTCCGACTTTGAAATGGCACAAAAGGAAATTGAGGAAGAGAGTGAAGGCGACACGGATATCCGTCTGAATCTGCTGGTAGACGCCACTCCCGATGCAACCATGAAAATCATCATGGACCCCATCGCCGGCGATTACATCAGCGGAAGAGGAGCGGGAAATATCCGAACCGAGTTCTTTAATAAAGGGGATGTAAAGATGTTCGGCAGCTACCGCATTAGCCAGGGACTATATAAATTCAGCTTGCAGGAAGTCATCCGCAAGGACTTTATCATCAGAGACGGAAGTACAGTCACTTTCAATGGTCCGCCACTCGATGCCACGCTCGACATAAAGGCGGCTTATACCGTTAATTCCGCATCCCTGAACGACCTGATGCCCAGCGAAGCCATCAGTGGCTATGCAAGCCAAACCAATGTAAAGGTAAATTGCATGATGAATCTGACCGGACAGCTGACTTCGCCCGATATCAACTTTGATATCGAGCTGCCCAACGAACGCGACGAGCTCCAGACTCTTGTCCGCAATTACATCCCTACCGACGAGCAGATGAATATGCAGATACTCTATCTGCTGGGTATCGGAAAGTTCTATACGCCGGAGAATATGGGTGCCACACAGAACTCAAACATGATGTCCAGTGTGGTATCATCCACCCTCTCGGGACAACTGAACAATGCCTTGTCTAACATCCTCAACGTCAACAACTGGAATTTCGGTACCAACTTCAGTACCGGAGAAAAGGGATGGACGGACATGGAATTCGAGACAATGCTGTCGGGACAACTGATGAATAACCGTTTGCTCATCAACGGTAACTTCGGGTATCGTGACAATCCGATGGCAAACACGAACTTCGTGGGAGACTTCGAAGCCGAATGGCTCGTCAACCGTTCGGGAGACATCCGCCTGAAGGCATACAACGAAACGAACGACCGCTATTATACCCGTACCAACCTGACTACGCAGGGCATCGGTATCATCTTCAGAAAAGATTTCGACAAATGGAGTGACCTTCTGTTTTGGAACAGATTGAAGCTGAAGCGGCTGAAGAAGCAACAAGAAAGCAAAGAGGAAAAAGCACATCCTTAGCAGTTGTTGAGAGAAGGAGTTAAGGGGAGTTAAGGAGTTATCACTCCGCTTCGCTCCGTTCAGAAGTTAAAGTCAATAGTTTTATGAATTATAAGTTAACGTGAGTTATAGCAGTACTATTGGCTTCAACTCCTTAGCCCGCCTTGGCGGGCGATAACTCCTTAACTCCCTTTAACTCCTTCTCTTAGAACGGCAACGGCCCGTCCGAACCCACTCCGCCAAACGGATTGTCCGTCTGTATCGGGAAGTCGGCAGCCGAAGGCGGCGGTGGCGTGGCACTGCTGCCGATAGGTGCATTCATGCGCGAACCGAACGTAGCCCCACCACCGTCGGAAGGGGGTGGAATCACCATATCGTCCTCAGGATTCTGGAAACGGGTGTACTGGCCGATAAAGCGCAGGCGCACATCACCTACGGCACCGTTACGGTGCTTGGCTATGATAATTTCCGCCATACCGCGAAGGTCGGTACCGTCGGCAGAAGTATATATCTTATAGTATTCGGGACGATGGATGAAGCACACCATATCGGCATCCTGCTCAATGGCACCGGACTCACGAAGGTCGCTCAACTGCGGCCGTTTGCCCTCTTCGCCTTCGCGGTTCTCCACACCACGGTTCAACTGGGACAGGGCGATGATAGGAATGTTCAGCTCCTTGGCAAGCCCCTTCAATGAACGGGAAATGGTACTCACCTCTTCCTGGCGGCTACCGAAAGACATTCCGCTGGCATTCATCAACTGAAGGTAGTCGATGATGATAATCTTCACACCATGCTCGCGCACCAGGCGACGGGCTTTCGTACGAAGCTCGAATACCGAAAGGGAAGGCGTATCGTCCACGTAGAGCGGAGCATCCAGCAAGTCGCGCAGTTTATAGTCCAGCTGCTGCCATTCATAGTCCGCCAGTTGTCCGCTCTTAATCTTCTCACTCGGAATCTCACACACATTGGAAATCAAACGGTTCACCAACTGCACGTTGCTCATTTCAAGAGAGAACAGGGCTACAGGGTTGCGGAAGTTCACTGCAATATTCTTTGCCATAGAAAGCACGAAAGCCGTCTTTCCCATCGCAGGACGGGCAGCTATGATAATCAAGTCGGACTTCTGCCAGCCGGAAGTCATCTTGTCCAGTTTGGTATAACCGCTTTCCAGTCCGCTCAAACCATCGGTACGGGCGGCAGCTTTCTGAATCAGGTCATACGCTTCGGCAATGATAGGATTGATCTGCGTATAATCCTTCTTCATGTTCTGCTGCGAAATCTCAAACAGTTTGCCTTCCGCCTCTTGCATCAAATCGTCCACGTCCAGCGTTTCGTCGAACGCCTTGCTCTGAATGTTGCTGGTGAACGTTATCAGTTCGCGCGCCAGTGCCTTCTGTGCAATGATACGCGCATGGTATTCGATATGTGCGGAAGATGCTACCTTACTGCTCAATTGGGTGATATAGAACGGCCCGCCTACTTCTTCCAAATCCCCCCGCTTGGCAAGCTGCTCTTTCACGGTGAGGATATCGACCGGTTTCTGATTTATCGCCAGGTCGGTGATTGCGGAATATATCAACTGATGCCGATGCTCGTAGAATGACTCCGGACGAAGGATTTCGCTTACCAGCGAGTAAGCGTCTTTCTCAATCATCAGGGCGCCCAACACTGCTTCTTCCAGTTCCGGCGCCTGCGGCTGGATACGGCCGTAGTCGGTAACGGGTTGCGGTGTTTTGCCTTTCGGAGTACGGGATGTTCTTCTTTGTTCTGCCACGATATTAATTACAAATTACGAATTACAAATTACGATTATATCCTCTCTGCTATCAAAGGGGAAGCAAAGATAAGCGATTTTATTTATTGGTGCCCAAGAAATCAGAGTTAAGTTTTCAATCTACTATGAACAGAATTCACTAACTTTGCATCCACAACTGTAATTTGTAATTCGTAATTTGTAATTAATACCATGCTTGCCTTTCCCAATGCCAAAATAAACTTAGGGCTGAATATCACAGAGAAACGCCCCGACGGATACCACAACCTGGAAACCATATTCTATCCCATCCCCATTGAAGATGCGCTGGAGATAAACCTCTTGCACGAAGGCAGCGGAAAATACCGCTTGCACCAGGCAGGCATGGAGATTGCCGGAGAAGCAGACAGCAACCTGGTGGTAAAAGCCTACAAACTGCTGGACGAAGTCTTCGGGCTTCCCCCGGTAGGCATTCACCTCTTCAAACGCATCCCCTCGGGTGCCGGATTGGGCGGTGGTTCGGCAGACGCCGCTTTTATGCTGAAACTGCTGAATGAGAAGTTTAACCTCGGACTGACAGACGAAAAACTGGAAGAACTGGCTGCCAGGCTGGGTGCCGACTGTGCTTTCTTCATCAAAAACCGGCCTACTTATGCCGAAGGCATCGGAAACATCTTCTCTCCCATCTCCATCTCACTGAAAGATTACCAGATATGGCTGGTGAAACCGGATATCTTCGTTTCAACACGGGACGCTTTTGCACAAATCAAGCCCCATCGCCCCCGGATGTCCCTGAAAGAGATTGCCCGACTGCCCGTTGAGGAATGGAAAGAGTGCATGGTCAATGACTTTGAGGAAAGCGTATTCCCGCAGTTTCCCGCCATCGGAGAGATAAAGGAAGAACTATACAGGCAAGGCGCCGTATACGCTTCCATGAGCGGTTCAGGCTCCTCGGTTTATGGATTGTTCAAGGCAGATGCCATATTGCCGGAAGCAGACTTCGGAGAAAAAGCGTTTGTATATAAAGGCAGGTTAGCGGACAAAGTTCTCTGATTCCTCTGAAACAAAAGGCTTGCAAGGTTGTTTTTAACCCAAACAAAACCAACCTTGATTATGAAGAAGTTCAGATTCTGCCTGCTGGCAAGCCTGCTATTGCAGGTTTCTATTTCTGCTTTTGCAGTAGGTCTTCCTGCAAAGATAGACACCGCTTTCCAGAAGATGTATCCCCAGGCGACAAATGTGGAATGGAGCCAAATGGCAGGTTGCTACGTTGCGGAGTTTATGATGGACAATCAGGAGATTGACGTCTGGTATAGTAACGATGCAGATTGGGTTATGACCGAAACCGATGTCGAATCATTGGAAAAAGTTCCGGCACCCGTTGCAGAGGCATTCATGGAAAGCCAGATGGCAGGTATGCGGTTAAGGGATGTCCGCATCATCACCTTCCCCAAGCATCCTACGGTGATTGTGCTCGAAGTAGAGCAATACAACTCCGAAGAGGAGTTCCAGTTATTCTACGCCCCGGATGGAACGCTGTTGCAAAGCCTTGACGTAACCGAACTCGGCGGAGAGATATATCCCGGGCTGTTTTTCAATGATTAATGATTACCAATGACAGAATAGCAACGAAACTATCTCTTATTCTCCTCCTCCTGGGAGGAGGAGTACCCGTAGGGGGAGGTGGTAGGAGAAAAGAATACCTTTAAAAGATTACCTCTACATTGTACTCTCTACCACCCCGCCCTTCGGGCACCCCTCCTCCCAGGAGGAGGGGAATAAGAGATACTTAACTTAATATACTTCTACTTTTGCAGCGATACCCTTCGTTTTGTCACGCAGTGCATCGAGATCGCTGCCCAACGGCGCATAGCACAGCACTACCCCCATACGGCGGTTCACACGGGTAGTAGGTTTGCCAAAGATGCGCAGATAGGTATCTTGCTCTTTCGTAACTTCTTCCAGCCCACGGTAGTTAGGACGTTCCTGGCTCGCTATCGGAGACAGGATGACGGCACTTGCCCCGATACGTTCCTGCTTGATGTTCGGAATAGGCAGACCAAGCACAGCGCGCAGATGCAGTTCAAACTCATTAAGGTTCTGCGTACCCGCCAGCGTCACCATACCCGTATCGTGCGGACGCGGAGAAAGCTCGGAGAAGTAAACCCCATTCTCGTGGCTGAGGAAAAACTCTACGCCCCAAAGTCCGGCACCGGTCAGGGCACGCGTCACCTTCTCTGCCATCTCCTGCGCTTCCTTCAGGTGAGCAGGGTCGATGTGTGCAGGCTGGAAACTTTCGCGATAGTCCCCACCCTTCTGCACATGCCCGATGGGCGGACAGAACAAGGTCGGGCCATTCTTCTGAGTCACAGTCAGCAAAGTTATTTCACTGTCGAACTTGATGAACTCTTCGATGATAAGTTCCTTTATATCCCCCCGGCTGCCGTTGCAACCATATTCCCAGGCATGTTCCAGCTCGTCCGCGCTCTTCACGAGAGACTGCCCCTTGCCCGACGAAGACATCAGCGGCTTTACCACACAAGGGAAACCTATCTTCGCAGCAGCAGCTTTCAACTCGTCCAAAGATTTGGCATAGAAATACTTGGCGGTTTTCAACCCGAGTTCCTGAGCAGCAAGGTCACGTATCGCCTTGCGGTTCATGGTGAAATTCACGGCACGTGCACTGGGCACTACCTGTATGCCTTCCTTCTCGAAGTCGTATAAACGTTCCGTACGGATAGCTTCAATCTCCGGGACAATAATGTCCGGGTGATGTTTACGCACTACACGCTCCAAAGCGTCACCGTCCAGCATGCTGAACACTTCACATTCATCTGCCACCTGCATGGCGGGCGCTCCGGCATACGAATCGCAGGCGATGATATACTGCCCCTTGCGCTGGGCGGAAATCACAAATTCCTTGCCCAGTTCGCCGGAGCCTAACAATAAAATCTTTTTCATTGAATAATTAATTATTGATGTTGTTCCCTCAACAAATCATTCACCGTCTTCACCGGATTGAATGTAGTCAAAGGCACTTCTACAAATACCGTATTCCAGTCGCTCATGGCACCGTTCCACAATCCCGGCAGTTCAAGCGCTTTCAGGTCTTTACCATTCTTCGATTTATAGGAGATGAAGCCCGTAGCCTTGTCCACATACTTCACAAGGTCGAATTTATGTCCCTTGTAGTCGCGTACGGCACAAACCAGGTCTACCGGATTGAAATGCGTACCCTTCTCGAACATATCCTTCTTCTCCGGGTCATTCATATCGATCTGCGAGCTTTCGAGGATCTGCAGGGAGATGGTTCCGTCACTGTTGTATGCCAGGAACGGACCGCCACCCGGTTCGCCCACATTCTTCACCATGCCGCACACACGCATCGGACGGTTCAGTTTTTCTTTCAGATACATCACCAGTTCGGCATCTTCCAGGTTCTTCGTCTCCGGATTCTTGCAATAAAGCTGTTTCTGCAGGAACTGAAGGATTTCAAGCACCTGCTCGTGCGTATATTTGCCGCTATCGAGCAGTCGAAGATAAGCAAACGCCCTCTGCTGAAGGGCAACCAATACGCCGGCAATCAGTTTCTTATATAATACGGTATCACCTTTCAGTTTGTCGGGCACTACATTATCTATGTTCTTTATGAAGATAACATCTGCATCGAGGTCGTTCAAGTTCTCGATCAATGCTCCATGCCCACCCGGACGGAACACCAACTTGCCGTTATCACGGAACGGACGGTTCTCCATATCGGCAGCCACTGTATCGGTGCTCGGCTTCTGTTCCGAGAAGGTGATGTTATAATCCACCCCGTACTTCTTGGCATAAGCAACCGCCTTTTCATCGACCAGCGCCTGGAACAGCGCACGATGTTCGGGCGAAACCGTGAAGTGCACATTCACCTTACCATTCTTGTTGGCGGCATACAGAGCGCCTTCTACCAGATGTTCTTCCAGCGGAGTGCGGCTACCGTCATCGTACTTATGGAATTTCAGCAGGCCTTTGGGCAAAGCGCCGTAATTCAGTCCGGCGGTTTCGAGCAAGGCAGCTACCACTGCTTTATAATTTCCGGCAGCCATCAGGGCGGGAATATCCTTCCCGGCAGTCTTCAGGCAAGCGGCATTCAAGTCATCGTAGAAGGCAAACTTCCCGATTTCATCGAAGAAAGTCTTTTCAAAGCCCGTTTGGGGCGCATCGTAATCTGCTCCAAGAAATTCGAACAAATTCTTGAACATACGGCTGGCGGCACCCGATGCCGGTACAAACTTAACCACTGTTTTATCCGTTTGTGTATACGCTTCCCATGCGTCCAGATATTTCTTCTGCTCATCAGTATCCGGAGCCAGTATACCCTTCTCCACGGAAGCGGCGGCAGATAACTTCAGATACGGGAAACCCTTTTCGAAACAAGCCAACTGATCGGCTATTTGTTCTTCTGAGATGCCTTTCTTTGCGAGCAACTCTTTGTCTTGCGGTGTCATCATAAATATCTTGTTTTATTAATTCATGCCCAAAAATACAAAAAAAGCAGAACCACTGTTTAGAAAAAGCAGAAAAAACTTACCTTTGAAGCACAAAATACGGACGATTATGGAAACAGATGACTTTTTCACAGTTGAAGAGAAGGACTTGCTCTTCTCCCTCTACCGGAAATTATTGCAGCTTTCAGGAGAAACGCTTCAGAAAGGCGACTGCAGAAAACTGAAAACACATCTTGTCAACACTATACAGAACAACCGCGTGCAACGTGACATTTTCGGTCTGAACCCTGTTATCAAGGATATGCAGACCGCCGTCATCGTAGCGGAAGAGATCGGCATGAAACGGGCATCCATCCTGGGACTCATGCTGCACGACTCCGTGCGCTGCGGCACCTGCACCACCGAAGAAGTACAGCAGAGCTATGGCGAGGACGTAGCAGGCATCATCCGCGGACTGATACGCGTAAACGAACTCTACTCCAAGAGTCCCACGATCGAGTCCGAGAACTTCCGCAACCTGTTGTTGTCCTTTGCCGAAGATATGCGGGTAATCCTTATCATGATTGCCGACCGCGTGAACGTAATGCGGCAGATAAAGGATTGCAAGAACGACGAAGCCCGCCGGCAAGTAGCCAACGAGGCTGCCTACCTCTATGCCCCCCTCGCCCATAAACTGGGTCTGTACAAGTTGAAGTCGGAGTTGGAAGACCTCTCGCTGAAGTACACCGAGAAGGAAATCTACTATCATATAAAGGAGAAACTGAACGAAACCAAAGCCTCTCGCGACAAGTACATCGCTTCCTTCATCGCCCCGGTACAGAGAAAGCTGGAAGAGGCGGGACTGAAGTTCCACATCAAGGGACGCACCAAGTCCATCCACTCCATCTACCAGAAGATGAAGAAACAGAAATGCCCCTTTGAAGGCGTTTACGACCTGTTTGCCATCCGTGTCATCCTGGACTCTCCGTTGGAAAAGGAGAAACTGGAATGCTGGCAGGCCTATTCCATCGTGACGGATATGTACCAGCCCAACCCGAAGCGCCTGCGCGACTGGCTTTCCGTGCCCAAGAGCAACGGCTACGAATCCCTGCACATCACCGTGATGGGCCCCGAAGGCAAATGGGTGGAAGTGCAGATACGTACCGAACGCATGGACGAGATTGCCGAACGCGGCCTTGCCGCCCACTGGCGCTACAAAGGCGTGAAGGGCGAAACGGGACTGGACGAATGGCTCACATCCGTACGCGAAGCGCTGGAGAACTCCGACAGCAGCGGACTGGAAACAATGGACCGCTTCAAACTGGATTTATACGAGGACGAAGTCTTCGTCTTTACCCCCAAAGGCGACCTCTTCAAGTTGGCTAAAGGTTCTACCGTACTCGATTTCGCCTTCCACATCCACAGTAAACTGGGCTGCAAATGCATCGGCGCCAAAGTAAACGGCAAGAACGTACAGTTGAAGCAAGTGCTGCAAAGCGGCGACCAGGTAGAGATCATGACTTCCAACACACAGACCCCCAAACAGGACTGGCTGAACATCGTGACGACTTCCAAAGCCCGCACCAAGATACGCCAGGCGCTGAAGGAGATGGCGGCACGCCAACACGCCTTTGCCAAGGAAACGCTGGAACGCAAGTTCAAGAACCGGAAGGTGGAGTACGATGAAGGCACGATGATGCGCCTTATCAAGCGTCTCGGTTTCAAAGTGGTGACGGATTTCTTCCAGGCCATTGCCGACGAGGTGCTCGACGTGAACGACATCATGGACAAGTACATCGAACAGCAGAAGCGCGAAAGCGACACGCACGACGAGATAACCTACCGCAGTGCCGAAGGCTACAACCTGCAGCCGTCCATGCCGGAAGAAATAAGTACCAAAGAAGATGTGCTCGTCATCGACCAGAACCTGAAAGGGCTGGACTTCAAGCTGGCACGCTGCTGCAATCCTATCTACGGCGACGATGTGTTCGGGTTTGTCAGCGTGACGGGCGGCATCAAGATACACCGTTGCGACTGTCCCAATGCCAGTGACTTGCATTCCCGTTTCGGCTACCGCATTGTAAAGGCACGCTGGGCAGGTAAGTCGCAAGGCACGCAATACCCTATCACCCTGCGTGTAGTGGGACATGATGACATCGGCATCGTGACGAACATTACCTCTATCATCTCCAAAGAGACAGGAATTACCTTGCGAAGTATAGGCATCGACTCTCACGACGGGCTATTCTCCGGTACGCTGACCATCATGGTAGGTGATACGGGGCGCTTGGAAGCGCTCATAAAGAAGTTGAGGACGGTAAAGGGGGTTAAACAGGTTTCAAGAAATTAAAAGATAATATAGCGCAGCCAAGCCTGAAAGCCTTAGGCTGCACAAGCATATAGCCATAGGCTAGTAAATTCTCAGAACTCTGTGAAACTCTGTGCCCTCTGTGGTGAACTGAATTATAACGAATATAATATGAAGTACAATTTAAAGAAACAGCTCCGCAGTTTTGGCTATGCCTGGCAAGGCATCAAAGCCTGTGTGGGGAAAGAACAGAACCTGAGCTTTCATCTGATAGCCACGGCAGTAGTCGTCATTGCCGGATTCGCGTTCGGCATCACCCGCACGGAGTGGATGCTCGTTATCCTCTGCATCGGCATGGTGATAGCCGCCGAACTCTTCAACACCGCCATTGAGAAGCTGGTCGACCTGGTTTCGCCCCAACGCCATCCCATTGCCGGACAGGTAAAAGACATTGCCGCCGGAGCAGTGCTGGTGTGCGCTGTTGCGGCGGCAATTATCGGATTGTTGATTTTTGTCCCTTACTTATAAACTCTTTATTTCAGCAACTTACGACTTCTTGTGTTCCAAAATCTACCTCACCCGTTTCTTCTTATAATAAGGATAAGCCAGCAACACGAAGAAGAACAGGGAAAGCAGTGCGGCAACAGAACCTATATGATATAGCTGCGCTTCATCCATCAGACAGCAAGCCACCGCCATACCTACCAATATCCCTGTTTCCATGGACAAGTGGCAGGTAGTATTCGCCGTTCCACGCTGGCAATGATACGACAGTTTGACAAACATCCTCGTAAACGGCACCGTTACAAAAGCCAACGCCGCCAGTGCCAACAGCGACCAGTAGTCACCCACAAACATCAGCGGCAGCAGCACTCCCGGCACAAAAGCAATCAGCACCATATTGATGGCAGGAAGCCAGGCACGGGGCAACAGAAAGCGGTCGGCATTGCACCACGGCATCCCGATGGGAGCCCGGAAAGCAACATACACCCTCGATGCAAAGAAGATGCTGAACAGCCCCGCTGCCACAGACAGATAGATAACGGTACGGAAACCATAAACCTTGTACAGCCACACGCCCAGCACCACCCCTACCAGCATACCCAACCGGGCAGCCCATGCATAAACCATGTTTCCGGCACTGCGCCGTGCAGAGGTAGTAATGTCAATAGCTACGGTGATGCCCGCCGTAGTAGCCAACCCGAAGCATGCCCCCTGCACCACGGCAAGCAGCAAAAGATGCATATAGCTGTCAACAAAGGCATAGCCCAGCGTAGCAGCCAGCATCACCAGAAGGGAGTACAGCAGCACATGCTTCCGTTTGTATTCGTCCACCAGATGGGCATGAAACGGCCCTACAACGAACATAGCCGCCGCAAACGCCAGGAACATACTGCCCACCTGTCCGATGGAGATGCCCAACTGCTGCCCCATCACGAAAGGCAGCAGCGGAAAAAGCATGTAGACGGATGCGAACAACAGCAGGTTTGCCACGCACATCCGCCAGAAATTCAGTGTCATAAGTTTATTAGTACTGTTCTTTCTCATTCGGGAAGTCTAAGTTCTTCACATCGGATACATATCGGCTGATGGCATCCGTCATCACTGTATGAAGGTCGGCATAGCGACGCAGAAAACGGGGACGGAAACCATTGTTCATACCCAGCATATCCTGCACCACCAGCACCTGGCCGTCCACTTCGCCACCGGCGCCTATGCCGATAACGGGAATCGTCAGTTCGCTTGCCACACGTTCGGCAAGGGCGGCAGGAATTTTCTCCAGCACCAGCCCGAAGCAGCCGGCTTCTTCCAGCAAGTGTGCATCGCGTATCAGTTTCTCGGCTTCGGCATCATCTTTGGCACGAACGGTGTAGGTGCCATATTTATTGATGGATTGCGGCATCAGCCCCAGGTGTCCCATGATGGGGATTCCTGCACTGAGAATGCGCTTCACCGTGCCGATAATTTCCTCGCCGCCTTCCAGCTTCAGGGCATCGGCATGGCTCTCCTTCATGATGCGGATGGCAGATGCCAGGCCTTCGAGTTCGTTGCCCTGGTAAGAGCCGAAAGGCATGTCTACCACTACCATAGCACGCTTCACACCGCGTACCACGGATTTGGCGTGATAAATCATCTGGTCGAGGGTAATGGGAAGAGTCGTTACGTTGCCCGCCATCACGTTGGAAGCGGAGTCGCCCACAAGGATTACGTCTATCCCGGCGCCGTCTACAATCTGCGCCATGGTGTAGTCGTATGCCGTAAGCATTGATATCTTTTCGCCTCTTTGCTTCATTTCTACAAGGCGATGTGTAGTCACTTTACGAGTGTCGTCTGAAATATATCCAGCCATAATAAATTAATTATTTAATTTGTTTATCCGATGAATGTTTAATTCACCACAGAGGGTACAGAGTCTCACAGAGGAAAAGAACAAAACGCAGATTAACGCAGATTCACACAGATTATTCAGGCTTTTTCTCTTTGCGAAAATCTGCGTTAATCTGCGTTTCTATATAAACTCTGTGGGACTCTGTGCCCTCTGTGGTGAACTAAATACCTTTTTCCGCCGCAAAGGTAGTGCTTTTTCCCTTTACTTGTGCACCTGGAGCATTTTATCGTACGTGAAGCCCTGGAAATCATCCAAAATATGATGGCAGAGCGGAGCAATCTCCTCACGGCTGTTGGTGGTGGCAAGGCCGATGACAACGGCATCGGAAGCCATTCCCGCCTTCAGTCCGTTGAAGGAATCCTCGAATACATACGTTGTATCGGGAGTAGTACCGAAGATATCCATCCCCAGCAGGAAACAGTCCGGTGCAGGTTTGGAACAGGTGAACATCTCGGCGGTAAGAATACGGTCGAAGAGAGTCTTTACTTCCGGGTGGGCGCGATATACGGCAGCCATCTTCTGGTCGTTGGAGCTGGTAACTACCGCCAGACGAGTGTCGTGGCTGCGCAAGTCGGCAATGAAGTCGAGCACACCGGGAATGTAATCAAACGACATTTCCTGTTCAAAGCGGTTGAGTGCAGCAGTGATTTCTTCCTGCTCGCGGGTCTTTCCGGGGAAGAATGTATCATAAATGTAAACCAGCGTCTGACCCTTCACACGGTTTTCCAGGTCGTTCATACCTAAATAATCCACGCCGGCTTTGTGCCAGAAGATGCTGTATTGCGTCTCAGTGTCCACCACTACGCCATCAAAATCGAAAAGGACAGCAATGTTTTTTGTTGTATCCATAAACTTATCTTTTACCTTAATCTGTTAATACCTTTAATTTATATGTTCGCAAAGGTGAGAATAATCTGCGAAGCAAACAAATTTTTTGTACCTTTGCGCTACTTAATCGAGTCTTATCAAAATGAACAACCCGCACATTTTAGGCACCGAACGCATTGGCAAACTACTTCTGCAGTATTCCATTCCCGCCATCATCGCCATGACGATTACCTCGTTGTACAACATTATCGACAGCATCTTCATCGGCCACGGCGTAGGCGCCATGGGTATTGCCGGACTTGCCATCACCTTCCCGCTGATGAACCTGGTAGTGGCATTCTGTACCGTTGTCTCGGCAGGCGGCTCTACCATCTCGTCCATCCGCCTGGGGCAGAAAGATATAGACGGAGCCAACGAAGTGTTGGGAAATACGCTGATGTTCTGCCTGATCAATGCCCTGGTATTCGGCACTATTTCATTTGTGTTTCTGGACGACATCCTGCTCTTCTTCGGAGCCAGCAACGACACACTGCCCTATGCACGCGACTTCATGCAGGTGATTCTGCTGGGCACCCCCATCACTTATACCATGATCGGCCTGAACAACATCATGCGTGCCACGGGCTATCCCCGGAAAGCGATGCTGACGTCCATGGTAACCGTGGTGTGCAACATCATCCTCGCCCCCATCTTCATCTTCCAGTTCGGCTGGGGCATACGCGGAGCAGCCACGGCAACGGTGATTTCGCAGTTCATCGGCATGGTGTGGGTACTGAGCCATTTCTTCCAGCCTGCGAGCATCGTACGCCTGCAACGCGGTTTCTGGCGGATAAAGAAGCGCATCATCGTCAGCATCCTCTCCATCGGCATGTCGCCCTTCCTGATGAACGTATGCGCCTGTGCCATCGTGATTATCGTGAACAACAGCCTGCAAGAGTATGGCGGCGACATGGCAATCGGTGCCTACGGCATCATCAACCGCCTGCTGACGCTGTACGTCATGATTGTACTGGGACTGACCATGGGTATGCAGCCCATCGTAGGTTATAACTTCGGTGCGCAGAAGCACGACCGCGTGAAGGCAACCCTGTGGCTGGGCATCATCACCGGCGTCTGCATCACCAGCACCGGATTCATCATCTGCGAACTATTTCCGCACGCCGTCTCTGCCATCTTCACCGGCGACGGCACGCTGATAGACCTTGCCGCCCGGGGTGTACGCATCTGTGTAGCCATCTTCCCGCTGGTAGGCGCCCAAATCGTAATCAGCAACTTCTTCCAGAGCATCGGAAAAGCCAAAATCAGCATCTTCCTGTCGCTGACGCGCCAGTTGCTCTACCTGCTGCCCGGATTGCTTATATTCCCCCACTACCTGGGACTGGACGGAATATGGGCGTGCATGCCGGTATCGGACTTCTTTGCATTCATCACGGCAGTAGTGGCGCTGTGGCTGTATGTGAAGAAACTGAAGGTACGCGAAGTATAGTTGCCTATAAAATAAATGTAGGTGTAAATTCAATGCCAAGTGCACGGGCAATACGGAAAAAGCTTGATAATTGTATATCCGCTTCGCCTTTTTCAACACGGGCAATATAGCTCTGTTCCTTACCGATTTTCTGAGCCAACTGTTTTTGGGTTAATTTGAGTTCTTTACGGCGCTCCCGCAGTATATCGCCATAATACCATGCCATTGTCCTTTCATTGAAAGCCTCACGGGTAGCTGTACCATGTTCACCATATTTCTCATCAAGCAACTGGTTTGTAGTCTTGAGCTTCGCCAGTTTCTTTTCATCTAACTGTATCATAACGCTAAATCTGATTCCATGATGCAAATATAACTAATTAGTTATATTCATAGAAGTAAAGAGTAAAATAGTAGCAAATATTTAAGGTTGATCCGATTTTATCACAGAGGACACAGAGTTCTGTGCATTTACCAGCGTAGCCTAAGGCTGAAAGCCTTTCATCTATCAGCCCAGGGCAACGCCCTGGGTAATAATACACCTCTATCTCTGCGCCCTGAAAGGGCAAAAGCCTGTATACTGTATCTTATGCCCTTTCAGGGCGTAAGGTGAAGGGGCGTTCTTAAACCCAGGGCGTTGCCCTGGGCTGATAGATGAAAGCCTTTCAGGCTTTGCTGCGCTAAATTATCGTTTAACTACGCATTTGTCGGATGAACCATATTTAATCATTAATCACCTAAGAGCCACTCTCCTCAGAGAAAAGCGGTAATGTTTTGCGTGAAAACACTGCCGCTTTTGACCGGAAACATTGCCGCTTTTCGGATAAAACATTGCCGCATTTCGGGTAAAACATAGGCGCTTTTCCGCCTTGCGAGTCATGGAACGGCATTTTATGGTTCGTCCAGATGCTCCACCAGCAGTCGTACCTGGCGGGCGGAGAAGCAGATGTCGTTCTTGCCCTCGCGCCCGTTGTAGAGGCGGGCGTAGAGTTGGGGATTGCGGCGTATCCAGCTGTTCAGCTTGTTCATGGCAGAGCGGTCGGACAGATGGGGCGAGTACAGACGTGCCAGTTCCACCTTCAGGTAGGGTTTGATGACGAACGGCTTCTCATCCGCTGAGGATGGCTTTTCACCCTTCGGGGACACTTCTTTTTTCTTTTCTTCTTCCTCTTTCATATCGCTGTAGTTTTAGTTGTTTCAAAATGAATAGGGTTCAGCAAGGTTCAAGGTTCAGCTATAGCCTCGCCAGCAGATGCGTCCTTCTTTTGAGAATATACATTATCCTCTTTATCAACGCATTGAAGTTTTACGGCATGTTTCAGCATACGTTGTGCAGTGCTGCGCGACAACCCCAGTTCCTTAGCCTTATTCACAAAATCGGTATATGAGAAGGTGGCGGGTAGTGCAGCAAGTGTTTCGTCCAAGCGGTAGAAACGGTGCATGGCTACAGGCTGTTGCTGGCTGTCGGGTAACGAGGTACTGAGCAGCAGGCTGTGTTCGAGCAGCGTACGCCCTATCAGCATGGCGGCATGGAAATCATCGTCGGTACAGGTGTACTCCTTGGCAAAACGGTAATCGTCCCACTTGCGGAAGATGGTGAACGTGGCGGCAATGCGCATGGTCTGCAACCCGCAACGGAAGATGATGCCTGCCGTTGATTCGCGTCCCTCGGCATCGGCCTTCCGAAGCAGAGCGCCGAAGTGGCGGGTGTGCTCTTCCCACTGCCGGGGCGTAAAGGTGACGTAGGTGGGCGATTGCAGCAGACCTTTGTGCATCTCCAACAGTTCATCGCCCAAACCGTGGAAATAGTTCTTCAGATCAATGCCTTCCGTACCGGGTGCGCAACTCACCCATTGCATTTCCTTGGCACGCGTGTAGAAGGCAAAGCGGCTGTAAAGCCCGGTTTCGAGCGAACGAAAAAGGGTGGCAAACTGTTCTTGCGTGCCCGACAGACAGACGCTGAGGCAAGGATGCCGTGCTACGAGCGGTTCGCCGTCCGTTTTGAACGAGGAAGATACTTCTTCGTGGTGGAAGGCCTTGAGCAGAATGTCGTCGAAGGCACCGCAATCTTGCTTGAGGGCAGCGGTGAGTGTAATAATTTCGGTGGACGTCATGATGCAACCTATTTTTCCCGAAGCTGCCAAACTCTCGATGAGCCGGCTTTTGCTGGTAGTGGCGGAAATCTTGAAGTATTGGGGATGCAGGTCGGCAGGCTTCAACTCCATATCGGGCTTGCGATGCTCTTTCTTCGCTTTGCGCAGTTCTTCGTCCCATGCCAGGCAGGCTTCATCATAATCCTTCTTGAGCTGGCGGCGTTGCAATGCATAATATTCGTCGGTATTGTCCAGCAGGGAGTTGCTGAATGCAAGCACGCCCTTTCCGGTTCCGGCAGGCGCTACCACTGCCAAGTAGAAGTGAGGCGAGTACAGGCGATCTTTGTAGAAGAAGGTGACCCCCGGGAAGAGCGCACTGCACGAGATAATGCTACCCAGTAACAGGGTATCACGCTCACGCGGATTGGAAGCATACTGCACGCAACGCTTCAGGAACGAAGGAACGAGGTCGTACACTTCGTCGGGGATACAGGGCACTGTGGCGCGCAATTCATCATTTTTATTCAACACATCTACCGTATCTTCTCCCCCGTCTTCGTTCGCGGCGGGTTCATAGGTGAACCCTGAACCTTGCTGAACCTTACCATGGATTTGCTCAGTGTCTTCATTACGGGCAACATGCTGATATCCAGCGAGAATACGCTGACGTATGTCTTTCTCCGTAAAGTCTGCTACGGCATAGCGTCCGGCATAAACCGAGATGATTCGCTCCACATCTTCTTGCGAAAAAAAGTTACTGCGGGCATAGCGTCCCAATCGCAGGCAGACGGAGTTTCGCTCGCCACGGACAAAGGGGTTCTGCTTGTCGAAGCGTTGAAGGAAGCGGTAGAGAAGTTCGTCGGAAGTGATGGGGGCGCCTGTCTGCAAGGGCTGGGCTTGCGGAGAGGGCGCAGGGACGGATGCCGTGACGGGCGTCGGTTCGGACGTCGGGACAAGCAATGGCTCGGGCATGGGGAATGCAGTGGCATTGGGATTGTAATAGGCGTCCGGGTCCCAAGAGTAGAAACAGGGTTGTGTCAGCGTGCGGCAAGCCGCGTCGTAAGGATGCTGCACGTGGCTGCTGATGGCTGTGCCTACGGCGGCATAGAGCGGTGCGTAGCCCCTTCGGACATCTTCCGCACGGGCGAGCGCCAGAATTTTCACCCCTTCGCCCGAGATGCTGACGAAAGCGGCCACCACCCAGGGAAGCTGCTCTGCCAGTTGCCTGATTTCGGCAGTGCGGCGGGCGGTATGGTCGAGGTCTATGCAGACAATGCCGCTGGGCTGCTGCAGGTCGGTGACGGCATGTCCGCCAAAGCAGATGCCGGCAGGGACGATGCACGGCATACGGTTCTTGATGGCTTGCGCCTGGGCTTCGCATCCCGCCAGTGCCCGAAGGCGGCGGTACTCTGTGACCGGTTGGCGGAAGTGGTCGCTGCGCAGTTTGTCGATGAACTGCTGAAGGGTGATGGTTTGTGCACACTTGCTGCGCACGTCGTTGAATTCGGAGAAACAGATTGTCGTTTTCATCTTCTTCTTTGTTTATGGTCCAACAAAGGGAATTATTTCCCTTTGTACGGAACAAAGTTCCGAAGAATCAAACTAAGTATTTTTGGCTTTTTCGACAGTTTCTCAGAGAAGGAAGTTGATAATCAACGCTTTGACGACAGAAAGTGTGAAAAGAAAAATACTTCTGCGTTTAAGTAGTTTTAACGGAGTCGTTCCCCTCAGGTTTTCAGGTGCAGGCCGAATGCTTTTTGGCTTCTTCCAGTTCCCGCTCTTCTTCTTCGGCAGCAAGTCTTTCTTCCTCTTTTCTCTGTGCTTTTGCAGCCTGCGCCTCTTCCCACTTTTCGTTTATCAACTTCTCTATCTTTTTCAGTTCAACACACATCCGAGTGCTAAGTTCTTTACTTGTGTTCAGCAACGCTATCAGTTCTTCTTCTATCTTTTTCAGTTGCTTCATCTCCGTTTGTCCGGTGGGAATACTCTTCTCATATTCATCATCCGACCCGGCAAATCCTCTGGACAGCCTCTGTGTCCAGCCGGTACTCTTCTCAATCGCTTTTCTTATCCACGAAACAGCTTCATCCAGTTCGCTCTTTATGTTTTGAATGGCAGCAACCAAGCCCTCCATCTCCTTTTCGGTCTTTTCCATTTGTTCCAAGCCCTCTTCCTGGACTTGTGAACTCAGTCGCGCAGCCTCTGCCAGCAGCTCCTTTAATCGTTTTCTGTAGTCCTTAACACCCCATCCCCAGGACTCATCCATATCTTCTCTTATTTTCATTGTATTTTGTTTTAGTGACGCAAAGATAATCAGCCCGTCGCAAATAACCAAAGTATTCCCCTCCAATCATTTCTTCTGACATTATTTTCTCCCGAATCCGGGCATAATCGGGCATAAACACACATAAGAAATCCTCAGTTCACATCAGTGCACATCAGTTCCCCTACCCCTGTCGGCACGAATCCCCACCTTTGTAGTGTCCCGGGAAGGAAGGGCCATTTGTACATGCCCGCATCAAAAAATGTACATCTGCTGATTTCTAAAACATTTATAATTATGTCAGTAACCTACAAACGTGTTTTCCGCCAGAACCCCATCAAGAAAGACGGGTCGGGCCAATACCATCCCCAACTCATCATCTGGGGTAAATCCGCCACCCTCGAATCGCTTGCCCTGCAAATGAAGGAGAACAGCTCCCTCACGCTGGGCGACATCCAGAGCGTGCTCACCAATTTCGTCTCCGCCATGCGCACCGAGCTCTACAACGGCCACTCCGTCAACATCGACGGCTTCGGCGTCTTCAGCCTCTCTGCCACCACCGAAGGCACCGACACCAAAGCCAAGTGCTTGCCGGACAAAATCAAAGCCGTCCGCATCAACTTCCGTGCTTCGAGTGCCATCCGTCCCAACCTGGACGCATCGACCACCCGCACCGAAACCCGCATCGACTTCGTCGACCTCGAATCACAGCTTGCCAAGCTGAACATGAAACCCTCGGAAGACGGCGGTGATGGCGGCGGCAACGACGGCAACTTGGACGATAACCCGATGGGATAGGGAAGAGTGATTAGTGATTGGTGATTAGTGATTAGTGATTTGTTTGTCAAGTGCCAATTATCAATCACTAATCATTAATCACTAATCATTAATCACTAATCATTAATCACTAATCATTAATCATTAATCACTAATCATTAATCACTAATCATTAATCACTAATCATTAATCACTAATCATTAATCATTAATCACTAACCTGTTATGCGCAAAATCACTCACATTATCATCCACTGTTCCGCTACCCGTGAAGACCGGGCATATACTGCGGACGACCTGCAAACCGATCACCTGAGCCGCGGCTTCCACGGTATCGGCTACCACTACTACATCCGGCGTGACGGCAGCGTCACCAACACCCGCCCCATTGAGCTTGTGGGGGCGCATGTGAAGGGCTACAACAAGCATTCTATCGGCATCTGCTACGAAGGCGGACTGGACAGCGAGGGACGCCCCGCCGACACCCGTACGCCCGAACAACGCTCCACCCTGCGCCTACTGGTGGCGCAACTCATCCGCCGCTTCCACCACGAAGTACGCGTCTGCGGTCATCGCGACCTCAGCCCCGACCTGAACGGTGACGGAGCGATAGAACCCGCGGAATGGGTGAAGCAATGTCCGTGCTTCGACGTAAGCAAGGAACTGTAATCAACTACTAAAACACAGAACATTATGAAAATGAAAAAAGAAACCTGGAAGAAGATCTGGAAGATAGTCGTAGCTGTAGCCACGGCCATCGCCGGAGTGCTTGGCGTGAATGCGATGACAACACCGCCCATGTAAAGCAGCAGACACGCGGACGGCACGGACTGCGCTGTCCGCGTGTCCTTCTGAATCCTTAAGAGAACAATAAAATATCTGATTACAACAATAAAATAATTATACGATTATGAAAAAGGACTGTCTTATTCTAATATTACTATTAATGTCTTGTCTCGTTCATGCCCAGAGCCAGGATGATGGAGCTTTCTCCATGAGAGTGGGCGATTATCACAGCCCGGAAGTACAAGCAATCAACAGATACGGCCAAATACCGGTCAGCTACTTTACGGGAGCGCCCCAGATTGATATACCGCTTTACGAAACTGATATGAGGGGATTCAAGTTTGACGTCTCCGTCAGCTACAATGCTTCGGGCGTTAAAGTTGACGATATTGCTTCAGTCGTAGGATTGGGCTGGGTACTGAATGCAGGCGGTGTCATTTCGCGTACTGTAAACGGACTGGCCGATGAAACTCCCCTGTTTGGATTCTTGGACAAAACGTTTGCTTCCAAAGAGTTTGGTAATGACTACTATATGCGGTATATGTATAATACTTTAGATCCGTCCGCGGTAGATTGTGCTGCCGATGAGTTTACCTATAACTTTATGGGCTACTCCGGCAAGTTCTCTTTCGGTACGGACCGGAAGATTCATCTCCTTCCTTTCAGGAACTTGAAGATTGAGTTTGTAGATCGTACTTATTTCAAGGTGATGACAGAAGAAGGACATACTTTCTTGTTTAACGAGACTGAGATGACTATTGTCAACGGTCACGGTTCGAGAGCAGCTACCACTGCGTGGCATCTGACCAAGATTATCCTGAACAATAATGGCGGGGAGATTGACTTCTCGTATATCGCAGGATCCTCTTATGAGGACCGTTTCCCGTCATATTCCTCTTCGCGAGTAGAAATGCGTGCGGCTAGCGGTGACGCTTCTTTCCATAATTCTTTTATTAATAATGTCAATAAGACAGAAGTATTATACAGCTACGTCATGACATCTCCCAAATATCTGAGTGAAATAAAGTTCGGTTCACTGGGGCGGCTTGCCTTTGAATATGACGGCACTACACAAAGGCTTGATTTCCTTTCGGGAAAGATTCTGCGTTCCATAAAGGTGTATAATTCCGGTACTGCCCCTATCCGCAACTGGGAGTTTGCACAGGATATCAAACTCTGCGATGCGGGCTATAACTCGTCGCTCCATTATAACTCGGACCGGTACAGAATGTTCCTCAAGAGCATTTCAGAAGTATCGAACGGCACAGACAAGCAAGTCTACAAGATGGAATATGACCCTACTCCGCTGCCATGCCGGAAGAGTTTCGGGAAAGACCTTTGGGGTTACTATAATGGGAAAAGCAGCAACCATAATGCCATTTATATCAATGCTGAGGATGCAGCCACAGTTTCCCGCCTGGGCTTTCCAAGCGGAATAAACAACGACCGGAAGGGAAACGAGACATACCTGAAAGCCGGATCATTGATAAAACTGACCTATCCCACCGGTGGATATACCGCTTTCGAGTATGAAGGACACCAGATTTCTGCCGATGAAAAGGCGGGTGGACTGCGGATTAAAAGCATTAAGAACTATACCGACGGTGTGTTGGCAGAAACGAAGTCTTTTAAATACGGATTAAATGAAAACGGACTGGCAAAAATCAGTACTTTCGATTACAACAAAAACTTCAAACATCTGCGTGGTGGATACTTTTATTCGAGACCAGGCAACACTGATAATGCCAAATATACCATATACACTTTAACCGATCATCCCTATTATCCCAGCAACATCGGATATGAATCTGTTACGGAATATGATGGAGACCCGGCGAATCCCAGCGGAAAGACAGAATACAGATATGACTTTAAGATGGATGATTTGGCGGACAGCTATGGCACCTATCCCAATCCTTTGCTATTTATATCGAACAGTTGGCAGAACGGAGAGCCCAAAGAGGTAAGAACCTATGCGAAGACAGCTAACGGATATAACCTGATTCGGAAAGAAACAAACGTTTACAAAAGATATGACGTATCCCATTCCGAGAGCCATTGTGTAAACATACTGTATTCATATGACGGAGTAACCAGCATTCAAGGAGAAACATATTATACCAAGCATGAAGAGCAATTGTATTCTTCTACGTTGATACCGATAATTTCTGAGATTAAAAAGAAGATGAGTACCGTAGTCACAGACTATGTTTATAACGGTGCTAAACAAGACTCTATCGTAACCACTACCCAATATGATTATAGCGGACTAGCAGATGCCCTGTATCCCCATGACTATCCTACGATGAAGAAGGTTATAAATTCTTCCGATGACGTCATTGATATTGAGTACCGGTATATTGCCGACGTCATTGCCAACCCGCCTACCGGACATGCCGTGTATAAAGAAATGTATGCACAGAACATGATATCCACTCCTTTGGAAGTTATTACCAAACGCAAAGGAAAAGTGGTTCAAGTCCAAGTGAATTTATTTAAGAAGGACAGCGGTACCAGCATAGTGCCCAAAGAGCAGAAAACACTTGAAGCGACTGCCCCTCTGAGTAATTACACAAAGCTGTCGATAGCATCGACAGAAGTGACGGATTCCAGACTCACAACCAATGTAACCTATTCCAAGTTCAATGCTAATGGTAACCTGGTGGAATACACAAAAAGGGATAAGGTCAATACGGTTACATTGTGGGGATACAGAAATCAATATCCGGTAATCCGTGTTGTGGGCGCCAGCTATAGTGAAGTGGCAGGTGTTATATCGCAAACCGCTATTGACAACCTGACGACTAAAGCAAACCCGACTCTGGCTGATATACAAAGCAAATACCAGCAATTGGTCGCACACTTTGCCAAAAGACCGGTATTGGTGACAGCTTGCAGTTATAAGCCCCTCGTGGGAATAGCGACCAAATTTGCTCCTAACCAGGAACAAACGACCTATGAATATGACAACTCCGGACGACTGGTGAAAATGAACGACCACAATGGAAAGACGGTGGAGCAATACCTTTATAACTATAAAAAATAACCTTTGAAACGTAAAACATTATGAAACGATTAAGTATATTCTTTATTCTATTGATAATTGCCTGCATCGTAAGTGCGCAGGACAGCAACCGGAACTATATCCTCATGCGTAAGATGCTGAACAATGCGGGCAGCTCTTATATAGACGATATTATCTATTACGACGGACTTGGCCGCCCCTTCCAAACAGTACAGAAAACAGTGCAGAATGGCAACTCCGTAAACAAGAACCTCGCCACCCTACAGGAATACGATGCTGCCGGACGCGAAACGAACAGCTGGCTGCCGATACCCATTACCTCTGCCGTCTATCTGGATCCTGCCAACTTCAAGAGCAGTGCTCCGGGGAGGTATGGCAATGACAGCCGTCCTTACAGCCAAAACGTTTATGAAGCTTCTCCCCTGAACCGCGTATTGCAGCAGTACGGTCCGGGAGCGGCATGGTACAATGCCGGTCGGGCGGTGAAGACGGAGTATCTGACGAATACAGCTACTGCACCGTTGAACTGCCGCAATTACACCGTAAGCGACTCATACGTATTGGGTGGCGGCAGCAACAACTATGCCGTCGGACAACTCTCGGTAGTAAAGACCACGGACGAGGACTTGAACGTGAGCTACACCTTTACCGATAAGTTGGGACACGTAGTACTGACCCGCCAGATGAAAGGCAGTGAAGCGCACGACACCTATTATGTCTACAATGACCTCGGCAATCTCTGCTTCGTGCTCCAGCCCAAGTATCAGGAAGAGGCGAATCTGGACAAGTTCTCTTTCCGCTACAAGTACGACGGGCGTAGCCGTTGCATTTGGAAGCAACTGCCGGGAGCGCAATACATTGAGTATGTGTACGACACTGCTGACCGTCTCACTTTTTCTCAAGACGGCAATCAACGTGCTTCCAGCCGTTGGATGTATTATTTGTATGATAGCGTGGGAAGGCTGACGCAGCAAGGAGAGTGCACAGGAAAGAACGTTTCTTCGAATCCGGTAGTACTGGTACAGAACTATTATGATGACTATGGTTTCCGTTCGCAGCCAGGTTTTAATAATAGTAACTTCACCGACGGTGAAACAACCGGCAAAGGCAGTCTGACGGGTAGTGCCGTTACTGTGCTGGGAAGTAGTACAAAGCTTTACAAAGCTTATTATTATGACATCAAAAGCCGTGTGACAAAAGTTGTGCAGAGCAATCTCTTGAGTGGTTATGATATAACAAATACCGTTTATACCTTCAGCGATAAACCGGCAACAGTGACACACACTCACACAGCAAGCAGCAAAACACCGCAGACGGAAGTCTATACGTATACTTACGACCATGAAGACCGTATAAGCAAAGTGGAGCATACGCTTGGCGGCAACAAGATCACTCTCTATGATTGTACGTATGATGACCTTGGGCGATTGTTGACAAAGCAGTTCCACGGTACAAGTACCAACAAACTGACTTATGCCTACAATCTGCGTAGCTGGCTGACAGGAATCACTGCTGCCCGTTTCACCCAAAACTTGTACTACAATACAGGTGTGGGAGCGGCCAGGTATAACGGCAACATCAGTAGCATGACTTGGAAAGCCGGGAATGAAAGCACCATCCGCGGATACAAGTTCACTTATGATGCCCTGAACCGTATGCTGAATGCTACTTACGGTGAAACCGCAAGCATCAATACGAACACCAACCGCTTCTCGGAAAACGTCAGCAGCTACGACAAGAACGGAAATATTACTAGCTTGCAACGCTACGGACAGACAGGTGCCAGTGCCTACGGTCTACTCGATAACCTGACTTATACATTATCCGGCAACCTGTTGAACCGTGTGGACGATGCCGTAACTGCCTCTGCCTACAACGGCGACTTTGAGTTTAAGGACAATGTGAAGCAAGCCGGTGAGTACACATACGATGCCAACGGCAATTTAATGAAAGATTTGAATAAGGGAATTAGTAGTATTCAATATAATATACTAAATTTGCCAAGCGTAGTAACGTTCAGTGACGGCAGTACCATCACCTGCACTTATGCGGCGGACGGCACCAAGCTCCATACCGGACATACGGCAGGCGGCACTACCACCCTCACGTACTACTGCGGAAATGTGATCTATGAAGGCACCACAGCCAAGCTACTATTGGAAGGTGAGGGCTACGTCAACCTGACCGGTACCCAGCAGTATCATTACTACCTGAAAGACCACCAGGACAATAACCGTGTAGTCATCAACCAAGCGGGCACAGTAGAGGAAACAAACCATTACTACCCCTTCGGCGGTGTATTTGCTGCTATCGGTAACGTACAACATTACAAGTACAACGGTAAGGAGCTTAATACGAAGAAAGGGCTGAACTGGTACGATTATGGGGCAAGATATTATGACCCGGCACTGGGACGTTGGCATGTGCCTGATTTATTAAATGAGTCTACACATTCAAGTGCTTATTCTTATTGTATCAATAATCCGTCACGCTATATTGATGTCATGGGATTGGACACAATCAGTGCTATTGATCTAACCCCACAAATGTGGAGGGAAAGTTTCAATCCCCAGAATGATGTAATAGCATTGAACCAAGTCACGATTACGAACAATAACTCTAACACCTCGTTTAATGTGAATGCTCTAAACACAGGAATAAGTTTTCTTGGTACTGCGGCATCATCTGCTGCTGGTATGAGATACACGGAAAGATCTTGGGGAAGTGGCTATTTCAGGACAAGTGGTGGCAAAGCATATCCATTATCAATATTGGCAAAGCAATCTAATGGAAAATATGTGAGAGGGGTACAAGGGCTAAGGATTGGAGCTCAAACGGCGAAAAATTTAACACAACTATCAAGAAGAATAGGAAATGTAGCAGGAGTCGTTGGACTAGGATTTAGTCTCAATAATATAATGTACGATATTAATGTTAGAAATTCGATAGATTTGGCTGCCTCTGTCACTTCTCTGTTCTATTGGGAAGTTGGTACTTTATACGCTTTAGGTTCTTCTTATTTGGATTGGGTAATAATGCCCAATGTGCAACAAATACAGAATAATATAAAAAATGGAGCACCTGCTACCCGTAATGTTTATAATCCTCAAACGGGAATGTTAGATTATTAAAAATGACAATATGAAAGCTCTTAATTTACTTTGGTATTTATATTACCGTTTTACTCTCAATACGTGTAAGAGAAAAGTGGATGATGCCAAATGGTCTGCAACATTAGCTACTTCTGTATCTATATCTCTTATTACAGATATCTTAATAAAGTTATTTTGCTACAATTATAACTATTCTTTATTTGTGAGATACTGGTATGGAAACATCATTCCCTATCTATTTATTGCAGTTGGAGCAATTTCCATAGGCTATTTCTATGGCATACAGAAAGTAAAGACTAATGTTCTTGATAATATTTACACTTCTTATTCGCTACAAAAGCGTAGATATTTGTGGATAGTATTTGGCTTCGTAGCAATTGCTCCCCTTATTCTTGATCTGATGCTTATCTTTTTTATAAAGCCTGAGATGGTGTAGTATTCCGTTGCAGCGGATGTCTCCATCCGTTACTTCCGAATATTAGAATTTCTAATTCGATAAACTAAATGATTCCCCGTTCATCGTTATATTACATGGACGGGGAATTTTATTTCTTGATCGTCTTCTCGAGTTTCTCAAGTGCAGGCCGAATGCCGCCTTGCTTCCTCCCACTCGCGTTTCTCTTCTTCGGCGGCAAGCAGACGCTCTTCCTTTCTCTCTGCTTTGGCAGCCATGGCTACTTCCCTCTTTTCAGCTATCATCTTTTCAAAAGTTTTCAGTTCGGCGCAAAATCTGATGCTGAGTTCTTTGCTTGTGTTTAACAGCTCTGCCATTTCCTTTTCAATATTTTTCAGCCGTTTCATCTCGGTCTGCCCGGTAGAAGCTTCCTGTTCTCCTTCATCTCTTACAATATCGTATGAATAAGTAGGCGGACATTGCGATGCCTCTTCTCTGAATTCGTACCCCGAACCTCCATCCCCTCCCAACTTGCCATTTGGAATACCACGGGCTACCGGAGTTTCACGTTTAGGCCGGGATGTAATATTTTTATCCTTACGCTTCCTCCAAATGCCTTTGACAAACCTCTTGAACCTTGCCAGCCAACTGCTGCCTTTTCTTCTCCTCTGTTCAATTTCTATCTGAAAAACGGTTGCATCCGGTTCACGCTCTATCTCACGTACGGAAGCATCCGGTTCCCACTCCATTTCTCGTACGAAATCATCCAGCTCCCACTTTATCTCTCGTACGGAAGCATCCAGTTTCCACTCGATTTCTTGTACGGAAGCATTCAAGGCGTTCAACCTCTTTACCGTGTATACCAGTTGTTCCAAGTCCTCTTCCCCGGTTTTTGAACACAACTGCGCGGCCTCTTCCTGTAAGCTCCTCAGTCTCTCTCTATAGTATCCGATATAGTAATCGGAGCAGTCATTTATAAATTGCGACATTTCGATTCTGTCTTTATGGTCGCGCAAAGGTAATTAGCTTATTGCAGATAACCAAAATATTTTACCCTTCTTATTCGCTCTTGATACTCTTCACCGGATTCTCATTGGCGATGCGCCAGGCTTTGAGCACTACCACCAGCACTATGAGCAGCACTACTGCCACTGCCGTACCTGCAAACAGCAACGGATTCATGTCGATATGCTCTACAAACTGTTCCAGCCATGCCGTTCCTACGAAGTAAGCGGCAACGGTACCTATCAGTACGGCAGGAAGGGCTACATAGAGAATGCCACGCGTCAGCAAAGCAAGTACATTGCTCACTTCCGCCCCGTTCACCTTGCGGATGGCAATTTCCTTGCCACGGCGCTGGGTCTCGTCGTTCACGTAGCCGATAAGTCCCATAAGGACAATCAGTACGATGAAGATGGAAGTGATATAGACCGAATTGCGGAAGCGGTACACTTCGCGATAAAGTTCCTGCACCATGCTCTCTACAGTGACGAAACGCAGGGCTATCGTGGGGAAAGCTTCTTCGACAAAGGCATTCAGCTTCTTCAGATTGTCATCGTAAGGAGCCTTCAGGCGAACGTTGAAGGTGTGGTTGGAATTCTCAAGAGCCATAAGCATGATAGGTGCTTGCTCTTCATAGAATCCCTTGTTGCGCACGTCACTGAATACACCCACGATGGCATTTCCTTCTTTCACATCGTTCAGACGCTTTCCCACAGCGCCGTCGGTCCACTTCATTTTACGCACCACTTCTTCGTTGACCAATATGTCGCCATCCTGTTTCATCGGGCCGCCCTCGATGATGCGGATGCCCATCACTTCGGGATAATTGCGGGTACAATAGTTGAAGTTCAGGGTGGCAATGCGTTTACCGTCGTTGCCAAGCAATCCACGTGTCCAGTACTCATGCAGTACGCTGCAAGTGGCAGCAGACACGCCTTCTACCATCGGTTGGCGGCGGATGTAGTCTTTGACGCTCTCCACCTGTTCTTGCTGTAGCCAGCACTCGGCTTCCGTCAGTCCCGGAACACGAATGCCGATATCACGGTTCATCAACATGCCGTATTGGAGCAGAGTGACCAACAACAGCCCCAAGACGAAGGATACGCCCGTGAACTGAATAAACAGCAACGAACGCTTCCAACCTTTCTTTCCTTCGGTGTAGCGACGGAATATCTGCGTCACGGGGATACGCGAGAAGATGCGCCCCGGCAATACGCCTGCCACCAGGAAGAGTATCAGCACAATGAGCAACGGCACCCACAGCGTCTGCCAGGCAAACAGTGAAGCCAGGCGAACCGCCAGCAAGTCTTCTATCGTCTCCCTGAAAATGTACATCAGCAAAATGGTAAACACAACAGATACCACCACAATGATACCGGTTTCTATCAGGAACATGGAGAATATGTTGCCCGAACTGGCACCGCTGCATTTATGCACGCCCACCGACTTGGCACGGCGGCTCATTGTTGCGATGGAGATAAGGATATAGTTCATGATGGCCACAAAGAAAATGGCAAAGCCGAGGAAGCCCAGGATGATGAGCCGACGCTGCGTATTGGGGTTATCCAGATGCCGGTCGACCAAAGGAATGACGCTGAAAGTTGATTTCCAACCGTCCCATTCGGCATCTGTATGCTTCTCCACCATACGCTGTATGCTGCCGTTCACTGCATCCAGGTCCGATGCCTTGCGCAGGCGCAGGAAGGCATAATATACATCGTTGTTATTCCAGTGTCCTCCTCCCTGATAGCCACTTTCGGCATGGATGGATATCACAAGGTCATGTTTCAGCATGCTGTTTTCCGGCATATCGTGGTAAACACCTCGTATGGTCATGTCTTGCTGCTTATCCATTGAGAGCGTTTTTCCTATCGGGTCTTCATCTCCGAAGATATTACGGGCATAGCTTTGAGAAATAAAAGCCGAACCGGGGACAGTAAAGTCCTGCGAATTGCCTTTTAGTATCTCAATCCCCATTGTGCGGAAAAAGCAGGTATCTGCCAAGATATAGCGGGCATCCAGCAACTTGTTTTCCTTATATATCTGATAATCCTGGGCAGAATATACCGTCGTCGCACTTTCCACCCATTCGGGCATATCCTCTGCCATGGCAGGGGCCAAAGGGGCATATACCGTTTCGTCGTAGCCATTGCCGTCATCCCCCATTATTTCACCGGTCTTCTGATTTGTAACCATACCACGCACCATGACCAGTCGTTCCGGCTCGGGATAGCATTTCTCATAACTCAGTTCGTAGGCTATCTGCGAAAAGAGCAGGATGCCCACCAATAGGCCCAGAGTTAAGGAAATCAGTTTGATGGTAGTGGAACTGCGTCCACGTAGCAAGGTTATGATCGTATAATAGAATTGTCTCATGATGTTTCTTTTAGATGCCCGTTATAAGTCCTGTGTAGCCACGCTTGCCACTACGCTACCATCGAACAGATGTACCGTGCGGTGGGCAAAAGAGGCGTCGTGCTGGGAGTGGGTTACCATGATGATGGTGGTGCCTTCCTTGTTCAGTTCCGTCAGCAAGTTCATTACTTCGGCACCGTTCTTGGAGTCGAGGTTACCGGTAGGCTCATCGGCGAGGATCAGCTTGGGGTTCGTTACTACCGCACGGGCTATCGCTACACGCTGCTGCTGACCACCGGAAAGTTGTTGCGGAAAATGCTTGGCACGGTGGCTGATGTTCATGCGTTTCAGAATGTCTTCTACCATACGGCGGCGTTCGCTGCCCTTTACACCGAGGTAGGTCAAGGGAAGTTCTACGTTCTCGTAGACGTTCAGTTCATCAATCAGGTTGAAGCTCTGAAATACGAAGCCCAACTTGCCCTTGCGCACGCGGGTGCGTTCCTTTTCTTTCAAATCGCCCACTTCCTGACCGAGAAGCTTGTAACTGCCCTCCGTAGGATTATCCAACAGGCCGAGGATATTCAGCAAGGTGGACTTGCCGCAACCTGACGGTCCCATAATGGCTACGAACTCTCCCTCCTTCACTTCGAGGTTTACGTGATTCAAGGCTACTGTTTCTACTTCTGAAGTACGGAACACTTTACTGATGTTGTTGATTTCAATCATGATGTTTATGGTTTATATTGTTATTGAATTATTCACTCTTAATACTGTTTACAGGGTTCTCGTTGGCTATCCGCCAGCTCTTCCAGAGTATGCATCCCACGATGACTATGAGGTTTGCTATCACAATCAGTACATACACCACTCCATTCATCGGAACTTTCTCGGCAAACTGGTCTATCCAGATGCCGTTGACGTACCATGCCGCCAAAGTTCCGATGATGACTGCCGGAGCCGCCACCACAAGCACGTCGCGCGACAGCAGTTCCAGTATCATACTTGCCTCCGCTCCGTTCACCTTACGGATGGCAATCTCCTTAGAACGGCGGCGTACCTCGTCGGTGGTATAGCCTATCAGTCCCATCAGCATGACGAAGAACATCGTCACCGCAGCCATCAGGGTAGCATTGCGGAATACACGGACACTGTTGTATTGGTCTGCAATCACTTGCTCGTAACTTCTGAAGTCAACGGTCTTGTCGGGGAACGCCTCTTTCACTGCCTTATTCAGTTTCTGGAGATTTTCGGCAAAGGGCTCTTTCAAACGGATGTGTACAGTACCATAAAAAGCCTTATTACCCACTGCCATGAATGGCTTCTTCTCACTGGCGAAGGTTTGTATCTGGAAGTCATTCAACAGTCCCGTCACTTTAAGATTCTCTCCTCTCATGGGGATGGTGCGTCCCACTACCTCATTCCCCCAGTGCATCAACTCGGCAAAAGTTTCGTTCACCACAACCTCGTCCTCAGTGCGTGCCATACGTCCTGCCTTGAAGGTCATACCCATCAGTGCCGGATAGTCCTCGCGCATATAGTAGCAGTAGCGGGTGGAGAAGAGCGAATTTCCCGCATCATCGTAAACGAAATTACCGCTATAGCCATAGATAGGCGTACCCTCGGCACTGCTGACAGCCTCCACGTAGGGCAATCCTTTGAAGAACTGGTAAGCCGCCTCGCGTGCATCTTTGTCCAGGTAAAGTCCGGCACCGGTCAGCCTCTCGGGGTTGTAACCCATATCCTTATTCAATACATACCGGTATTGCGCCATCACCACACACATCAGTCCGCAGATAAAGGCAACACCTGCAAACTGGATAAAAAGCAAAGGCCGTTTCCATCCCTTCTTCCCTTCGGAATAATGGCGGAATACCTGTGACACGGGGATATGCGAGAACAAACGTCCCGGCAATACACCGCCCACAACAAACAACACCACCACTACTGCAAGCGGTACCCAGATTCGTTCCGGTGCAAACAGCATGGAGAGCTTCGCCACTGTGGTATCTTCCACCATATCGCGGAAGTTAAGCAGTAATATCACCATCAGCAGTAAAGCCCCTAAAATGATGAAAGCCGTCTCCAGAAGGAACATCCCGAAAACAGTACCACCACTGGCACCGCTACACTTATGTACTCCCACTGCCTTGGCACGGTAGCTTAAGGAAGAAATAGAAATAAGCACATAGTTCAGGGCGGCAATAAAGAGAATGGCCAATCCCAGGATAGTCATAATGTTCGTCATGCGGCGTACGTCCTCATACCCGCGATAGGTATCCCGGATAGGTTGTACAAAGGCAGTGTAGCCGTACTCCTTCTTCTCCTCCGCCGGACGATACTTATCGACCATTGCGTCAATGCGCTTGTTCACCACCGAATGGTCTGCCCCTTCACGGAAGCGGATGTATTCTATCCAGCTGTCTCCCCCGCTCCACGAATAATTACCCTCCAGGTTGCGGCTAAAAGCAGTGGGCAGGGAAATGACCGCCTCGGGATTCATTGTAGCATTGTCGGGTAAGGTGACATACGTACCTTTCACCGTCAGGTCTATCTCATGGTCATAGCTGAGTACTTTCCCGACAGGATTCTCGTCACCGAAAATCTTCTTTGCGAAGCGTTCGCTCAAGAAGATGACATCGGGCTGAATCAATTCTCTTTCAGGGTCACCGCTCAAGACTTCAATCCCCATAGTACGGAAGAAGAGCGAATCGGCGGCTATCTTCTGGTCATCGAAACGTACAGTGCCGTTATAGAGGGGACTCGATACCAACCATCGACACATGCTGGTAGCAGCCTCCACTTCTTTAGGGAAGTTTTCAAGAATGGCACCCGCCACGGGACCGCAGTTTGCCTGCGATGGTTTATGCTTTTCACCGTTAGTACTGAATACCGACCATATCTGATATAGATTGTCGTAGTCCTTAAAGCACTTGTCGAAGCTCTGTTCGTAGGCTACACGGGCAAAAAGCAGGATGCTCATTGTCAACCCCAAGCCCAGGGATATAACTTTGATAATATTAGAGCCGCGTCCCCGCAACAGGGTCTGAATGACATAATAAAGTTGTTTCATATTGTTTATGGTTATTATATATACTTTCTTGCTTTAATAAGGCAGAAAGCGTGCCAAAACAGGAATAGTTCTGATTATCAGCACTTCACTAAAAGAGCATCTTTAGAATAGTGTCTAATAATTAGACACTGCTGTCCAAGAATTAGACATCCAGTTGTTCGGCACCGGGGAACGGACTATCCGGCACCGGGGAACAGGTCGTTCGGCACCGGGGAACGATTCGCCCGGCACCGGGGAGCGGAAAGCCCCTCATTGGGAAGTACAAACATCATCCCCGGAGAACAAAAAAAAGGAAGTTAAGGAAAGAGATTATCAAAAGAAAACTCTACCTTTGCACGCAGTTTCCTATTACACCTTATATATAAAGTAGGACGAATATCTATATATATGAAACTATCCAGACTACTATTCTCCCCGTTCCTCTGCCTGCTGGTGGGCAGTTGCGACATGATAGACTATCATCCGTATGATGTACGTATCAGCGGGGAGACCAATGTGAATGCACATAACATAGCCAAAATAGAGGCAAAGTGCAAAGACAAAACCACTATCCGCTTCGTTGCGATGGGCGACTCTCAACGCTGGTATGACGAAACCGTAGACTTTGTGAAGGACATTAATAAACGTAACGACATTGACTTCGTGCTTCATGGCGGTGATGTCAGCGACTTTGGAGTAACCAATGAATTCCTTTGGCAACGGGACATCATGAATAAGCTCAAAGTGCCTTATGTAGTGATTTTAGGTAACCACGACTGCATAGGCACCGGCGAAGAAACCTATCGTGCCGTCTTCGGCGATACAAACTTCTCTTTTATCGCCGGACGGATAAAGTTCGTCTGCCTCAACACCAATGCCATTGAGTACGATTACTCCCGCCCTATCCCCGACTTTGAATTTATTGCCGAACAGATAAGCGACCGTCGGGACGAATTCGACAAGACCGTTGTATCCATGCATGTACGCCCGTATTGTTACGAATTCAATAATAATGTGGTGAGCGTTTTCGAGCGTTATGTCACCGAATTCCCGGGATTACTGTTCTGCACGGCGGCTCATGAGCACCGCCTCTTCGAGGAAGATCTCTTTGATGACGGAGTGATGTATTATATGAGCGACTGCATGAAAGGACGCAATTACTACGTATTCACAATAACACCCGATGGCTATGAGCGTGAAGTGGTATATTATTAAGAACAGGCTGCTGTGCATCGCAGCCTTATTATTGGTACTACCCGTTTCCCTCAGGGCACAAACCGAGCGTGATACAGTTGTTATAGTGAAGCACGACACCGTGTGGATGAATCGCCAAACGGATACTGTTATAGAAAGCCAGGTGAGTCCCAACCGCTATGACCGGCGTGTACACCGCTACCGCAAACATTGGGAAGTACTTATTCCGACGCATACCAAGATACAGTTTGCCGGCAATATGGGACTGCTTTCCTTTGGTACGGGATGGGATTACGGCAAACGGAACCAGTGGGAAACGGATGTATTCTTCGGAATACTTCCCAAATACGAGTCCAAACGAACTAAAGTGACATTTACCTTGAAACAGAACTATATGCCCTGGAGCCTGGACTTGGGACGGCAGTTCTCCGTAGAGCCGCTGGCATGCGGTATGTATCTGAACACAGTGCTCGGCGATGAATTCTGGGTAAACGAACCGGACCGCTATCCTAAAGGCTATTACGGCTTTTCATCCAAAGTACGTATCCATGCCTTCCTGGGGCAACGTATCACGTACGATATAGATCCCCGAAGACGGTTTACCGCCAAAGCCATTACTTTCTTCTATGAGATAAGTACCTGCGACTTGTATGTGGTCAGCGCCTTTACCAACAAGTATCTGAAACCGAGAGACTACCTGAGCCTGTCGTTCGGCATCAAGTTGCAATTATTATAATAGGATATACTTTTTCTTCCGTTTCAATACGCAAGAGAAAAGGGATTTCACTAACTTTGCCTGCAAGAAAAAGAATGAAACCATGGCTAAGAAATCCGGAAATATTCTGATTGTGGATGATAACCGAGGCGTACTTACTGCTCTGCAGCTATTGCTGAAACCGTATTTTGAGCAAATCACCACCCTGTCCTCACCGGTGACGCTACCCAGCGTGTTGCGCCAGCAAACCTGGCAGGTGGTGCTTCTCGACATGAACTTCACTTCCGGCATCAATACCGGAAACGAGGGCCTCTACTGGCTGCACGAGATAAAGAAGCAATGCCCCGCCCTGCCCGTTGTCCTCTTCACCGCATACGCCGATATCGATCTTGCCGTGCGTGGCATCAAGGAAGGTGCTACGGACTTTATCGTAAAGCCCTGGGACAATCAGAAACTGGTGGAAACATTGCTGAATGCAGCTACTTTGCACAAGAAATCTTCTGCCACGGCCAAACGTGCAGATACTCATCCGGCAGCAGACGGACACAGCATGTACTGGGGCAACAGCGGCATCATGCAGCAACTGCGCCTGCTGGTAGAAAAGGTAGCCACAACGGATGCCAATATCCTGATTACCGGCGAGAACGGTACGGGAAAAGAGATGCTGGCGCGGGAAATCCATTCCCTCTCCCAGCGCCGGCAGCAGGAAATGGTAAGCGTGGACATGGGTGCAGTGACCGAAAGCCTCTTTGAAAGCGAACTCTTCGGGCACATGAAAGGTTCCTTTACCGATGCACATACCGACCGTGCCGGTAAGTTCGAAGCCGCCAACCACAGCAGCCTCTTCCTCGACGAGATAGGAAACCTGCCCTACCACTTGCAAGCCAAACTACTGACTGCCATCCAGCGCCGGAGCATCGTGCGCGTGGGCAGCAACACCCCTATCCCCATAGATATCCGGCTTATCTGCGCCACCAACCGCAACCTGTCCGATATGGTGGCAAAGGGTGAGTTCCGGGAAGACCTGCTATATCGCATCAATACGATACACCTTGAAATACCTTCGCTACGCGAACGCACCGAAGACATTATCCCACTCGCCGAACGCTTCATCACCCGCTTCTGCAAGCAGTACGACAAACCGGCGGTGCAACTGACCGACGGCGCCCGTGAGAAGCTGATGCTCCATCCCTGGTATGGCAATATCCGCGAACTGGAACATGCCATAGAGAAAGCAATCATCATCTGCGACAGCGACCGGCTCTCCGCCGAACTGTTCCAGCTTCCCCGACGCACCGACGTGCCCGAAGCCGCTGCATCTACCCTCGAAGAAATGGAAATGCAGATGATCAGGAAAACACTGGATAAATGCAACGGCAATCTTTCTGCCGTAGCGTCGCAACTGGGTATTACACGGCAGACCTTATATAATAAGATGAAAAAGTATGGGCTTTAAGATCAAGAACCTGGCACAGCATTACCCCTTCCGCGTTGCCCTCAGCTTACTGACAGCACTGCTTGCAGGAATACTGTGGACACTTGTGTTCATGCGTTCTTCCGGCACTCACGGACTGGGCGACCCGCTGTTCTGGGCCATCTTCTGTACGGCGCTTCTTCCCTTTGCCCTGCACTGGCAACAAAAGCTATACCGGCATCATGTACGGAAGGTGCTGTTCATGCTCGATGCCATCGAGAACAACGACAACGCCATCCACTTCTCCGAAACGGAAGAGACCGCCGATGCCCGCCTGGTAAACAATGCCCTGAACCGGGTAGCCCATATATTATATAATGTAAAGAGCGAAACGGCACAGCAGGAAAAGTATTATGAGCTTATACTCGACTGCGTAAATACCGGTATCCTCGTACTGAACGACAGTGGCGCCGTCTATCAAAAGAACAGTGAAGCCCTGCGCCTGCTGGGACTGAATGTCTTTACCCACGTCAGCCAGCTGGACCGGGTAGATACCCGCCTCACGACACTCCTTGCCGGCTGCCGTCCGGGCGACAAGCTGCAAGTGCCGTTCAGCAACGAACGGGGCACCGTGAACCTGTCCATCCGCGTCAGCAATATCACCGTACGCCAGGAGCACCTGCGCATTCTTGCCCTGAATGATATCAACAGCGAACTGGACGAGAAGGAAATAGACTCATGGATCCGCCTCACCCGCGTGCTGACGCACGAGATTATGAACGCCGTAACCCCTATCACCTCTCTGAGCGACACCTTATTAGGACTGACAGAGGAGCAGGCTTCCAAAGAAGAAATCAGGAACGGACTGCAAACCATCAGCAGCACCGGCAAAGGCTTACTTGCCTTTGTGGAATCTTACCGGAAGTTCACCCGTATTCCTACCCCGGAACCGTCCCTGTTCTATGTCAAGAGCTTCATCAAGCGCATGGTGGAACTGGCGCGTTACCAATATCCCGACGCTCCTATCACCTTCCATACAAACATCACACCGGACGACCTCATACTCTATGCCGACGAAAACCTGATATCGCAAGTAGCCATCAACCTGCTGAAGAATGCCATCCAAGCCATCGAGTCGGAAAAAGACGTCAACAAAGAAGGTCAGATCCATATCCGTGCCTACTGCAATGAGGCCGAAGCAGTGCTGATTGAAATATCCAATAACGGGCCTGCCATCCCTCAGGACATCGCCGAACATATCTTTATCCCCTTCTTTACGACCAAAGAAGGTGGCAGCGGTATCGGTCTGAGCATATCCCGTCAGATTATGAGGCTCTCCGGCGGCAACCTTTCGCTTCTGCCCGGCAAGGAAACGACGTTCGTGCTGAAGTTCAATTGAACCATCCATGGCTTGCATTTGTTAAATAGATTGCCTATCTTTGTACACAGAGATACAAAAACTATCATAATTTAAACCTGATAACACAAAAGCATGTTATTTACAGCAGAAAACATTCTACTTATAGGTTCTATTCTACTTTTCGTCAGTATCATTGTCGGCAAGACCGGTTACCGCTTCGGGGTACCTGCTTTGCTGCTGTTCCTCGTTGTGGGCATGATATTCGGTAGTGACGGATTGGGGTTGCAGTTTCATAATGCCAAAGAGGCGCAGTTCATCGGTATGGTTGCGCTCAGTGTCATTCTGTTCTCCGGTGGTATGGACACCAAATTCACCGATATAAAGCCTATCCTGGCTCCCGGTGTTGTTCTGTCTACCGTAGGTGTACTGCTCACAGCCTTGTTCACCGGGTTGTTCATCTGGTGGCTGTCCGGCATGAGTTGGACTAATATACACCTGCCGCTGATAACGTCGCTGTTGCTGGCGTCCACTATGTCGTCCACAGACTCTGCATCCGTATTTGCCATCCTGCGTTCCCAGAAGATGAATCTGAGACACAACCTGCGGCCGATGCTGGAGTTGGAAAGCGGTAGTAACGACCCGATGGCCTATATGCTCACGATTGTACTGATTCAATTTATCCAGTCGTCCGGCATGGGGCTGCCCCATATATTGGGATCATTTGCCGTACAATTCATAGTGGGTGCTGCGGCAGGTTATCTGCTGGGCAAGCTCGCCATCGTCATGCTGAACCGGCTGAATATCGACAACCAGGCGCTCTATCCTATCCTGCTGCTTTCCTTCGTGTTCTTCACCTTCTCCGTCACGGATCTGTTGAGAGGCAACGGTTACCTTGCCGTGTACATTGCCGGAATGATGGTGGGCAACAATAAGATTATGCACCGCAAAGACATCTACACGTTTATGGACGGACTGACATGGCTTTTCCAGATAATCATGTTCCTCTGCCTCGGGCTGCTTGTCAATCCTCACGAAATGCTGGAAGTGGCAGCCGTAGCACTGCTAATCGGTATATTCATGATTGTTATCGGACGTCCTCTCAGTGTATTCCTCTGTCTGTTGCCCTTCGGCAAGAAGATTACTTTCAAATCGCGCCTCTTCGTGTCGTGGGTAGGACTGCGCGGCGCCGTCCCCATCATCTTTGCCACCTATCCGGTTGTTGCCAACGTACCCGGTGCGCACGTCATCTTCAACATTGTATTCTTTATCACCATTGTCTCGCTGGTTATTCAAGGAACTACGGTATCGTGGGTAGCCCGTCTGCTGGGACTTTCCACTCCGCTGGAAAAGACCGGGAATGATTTCGGCGTTGAACTGCCCGAAGAGATTGACTCCGATTTGCGCGACATGACCGTGACGCAGGAACTGCTGGACCGTGGAGATACATTGAAAGATATGAACCTTCCACAAGGCACATTAGTGATGATTGTAAAACGTGGTGACGAATACCTGATTCCGAACGGCACACTGAAGCTACATGTAGGCGATAAGCTGTTACTGATTTCCGAAAAGAACAAAGAATAAGAAATATAGATAACATTCCATTCCCATCGGGTTAATAAAAAATGCAGCAACTATTTGCTTCGCATCGCTATAAGCCCTATCTTTGCGCAACTAAAACCAATGTGTGCAAAAACAAATGGAACAGGAACAAGGGTTCATTGACTATATAGAACAAAGCATCATTCAGAATTGGGATCGCAACGCTCTCACAGATTATAAAGGAATAACACTGCAATACAAAGATGTAGCAAGGAAAATCGCTAAATTTCATATCGTATTGGAAAGTGCCGGTATACAACCCGGTGACAAGATTGCCGTTTGCGGACGTAACAGTGCTCACTGGGCAGTTGCTTTCCTTGCCACCATTACATACGGCGCCGTCATCGTTCCTATCCTTCACGAGTTCAAAGCCGATAATATACACAACATCGTCAATCATTCCGAAGCCAAACTGCTCTTCGTGGGCGACCAGGCATGGGAAAACCTCAACGAAGAGGCAATGCCCCTGCTGATGGGAGTTGTATTGTTGACGGACTTTACCCCGGTAGTTTGCCGTAACGCACGGCTGATGGAAGCATTTGAACACCGCAATGCCATCTACGGTGCACAATTTCCCAAGAACTTCCGACCTGAACATATCTGTTACCGCAAGGAGCAATCGCCCGAAGAACTGGCGGTCATCAACTATACCTCAGGAACCACAGGCTACTCCAAAGGAGTAATGTTGCCCTATCGCAGCCTTTGGTCGAACGTAGCCTATTGCCATGAGATGCTTCCGGTTCGTCCGGGCGACCACATCGTTTCCATGTTGCCTTTGGGACACGTGTTCGGCATGGTATATGACTTCCTGTACGGCTTCTCGGCAGGCGCGCATCTGTACTTCCTGACCCGTATGCCGTCGCCTAAAATCATCGCCCAGTCATTCTCCGAAATCAAACCGCGCGTTATCTCGTGCGTGCCGCTCATTGTAGAAAAGATTATCAAGAAGAATATTCTGCCGCGCATCGACAACAAGATAGGTAAGCTGCTGCTGCACGTACCCATCATCAACGATAAGATAAAAGCCGCCGCACGCAAGGAAGCGATGGAGATCTTCGGCGGCAACTTCGATGAAATCATCATCGGTGGCGCTCCCTTCAATGCGGACGTAGAGCGTTTCCTCAAACAGATAGGTTTCCCCTACACCATCGCTTACGGCATGACCGAATGCGGCCCTATCATCTGCTCCAGCCGTTGGGAAACGTTGAAACTCGCTTCATGTGGCAAGGCCACCACACGCATGGAAGTAAAGATATCCTCTCCCGATCCGCAGAACGTAGCGGGTGAAATCATCTGCAAGGGTGCCAACCTTATGCTGGGCTACTACAAGAATGAAGAAGCAACGGCGCAGATTATCGACGTCAACGGCTGGTTGCATACGGGCGACCTTGCCACAATGGATGACGAGGGATATGTCACGGTACGCGGACGCAGCAAAAATATGCTTCTTACTTCCAGCGGACAGAATATCTATCCGGAAGAGATAGAAAGCAAACTGAACAACATGCCTTATGTATCCGAATCGCTCATCGTTTTGCAGCATGACAAACTTGTAGCCCTTATCTATCCTGACTTTGACGATGCTTTTGCCCAAGGTCTGCAACAGTCCGACATCGAACGGGTGATGGAAACCAATCGCAACGAACTGAACCTGCAACTACCGGCTTATTGCCAGATTACGAAAGTAAAAATACACTTCGAGGAGTTTGAAAAAACCGCAAAGAAGAGCATTAAGAGGTTCATGTACCAAGAGGCAAAAGGGTAACCTCTATATAAGGAAGGGGTACTCCGGCAGGAGTTTATAGTTAACAAAGTTATAAGCAAAGAAGGGAAGAACTAATAAGTGTTATAAAACATACTTTTTTCTTTGGATTATTTGCAGATATCTCAAATGTCCGTATCTTTGCAATGTGTTTTTCATAGTATTAGATTTAAGGTTAACAAAGGTTGGAGTACAGCGGTACTCCTTTTTTTATGCCCATACCTCTCATACAGCCCCAAAACTCTCCCTTTTATGCACCTCTTCGAAACGCATCATCTGTTTGACTAAAACACATCATCTGTTTGCCCCAAACGCATGGTCTGTTTACCCCAAACGCATCATGCGTTTACACCAAACAGACCATGCGTTTCGAAAGGATTTAATCTCTCTGGTATAAAGTATCAAAATATTAAGTACCTTTACGGAAAATCAGAAGAATCGTATAACATAATAGCATTTAAGATCTATGGATATACACACCTTTATCACCAATTATCAGGAAGCATTCGGCAAGCATGCCGAATTGCCCATCGCCTTTTGGTACTCAGACCAGGCGGAAGCACCGGCTGAAAAAGTAAACGGTTGCCTTTTTAAGTGTATGAAGCAAGTAAGAGACGGGAAGATGGTCAGCCTCAATGCCGAAACAATCACCTGCGGGGGCGGCAAACTATATACCGGTTTTACGGATATGCCCGAACGGGTTCCGACTTTTGTATCCCTCAAGGAGAAATACAAAAAGACACCTGAAATGGTAATCGACTTCATAAAAGACATCCAAGTGCCCAGAACGGACAAAACCTATCTGCACTTTGCCCGCATCGACCAAATCTCCTCTTTTGATAAAGCGGAAGGGATCTTTTTCCTGGCAACACCCGATATGCTGTCCGGACTGGCAACCTGGGCCTACTTCGATAATAATGCGCCGGATGCCGTAGCAAGTCCATTCGGATCGGGTTGCTGTTCCATCATTACCCAAGCTGTAGTAGAGAACAGGAGACAAGGAAGAAGAACCTTCCTCGGATTCTTTGACCCATCCGTTCGCCCATACTTTGAAGCTGATTTACTGAGCTTTACCATTCCGATGTGCCGATTCAAGGAAATGTATCATACGATGCGGGAAAGTTGCCTGTTCGATACACACGCCTGGGGAAAAATCAAGGAAAGAATACAACTGACGCAACCGGGCGAAAGGGCCGCCCATCCTTCTCCGGTTTCGTTCCCTATCCTTTCGGACATCCTCTTGCGCGAAGTCAGGATAGAGGATGCCGCCACCATATACCACGCCATCGACACCCATCGCGATTACTTGAGAACATGGCTGCCATTTGTTGACAATATGCATTCTGTTGCAGACGAAGCAGCTTTTCTGAAGACTGTACTCTCTGTCCCTGCCGAGAAATATGAACCGATATTCGGCATTTGGAACGATCGCAATGAAATCTGCGGACTGATAGGTTTCCATTTCACGGACTTCGATAACCACCGCACCGAAATCGGTTACTGGTTATTACCCGAATATCAGCATCGGGGTATCATGACGCTCAGTGTCCGTGAGTTGTGTCAATGGGCGGTAAAGGAAAAGGGCATTAAACGCATACAAATACGTTGCGCCACCGGTAATGCTGCAAGCAATGGCGTTCCCATCCGCCTGGGCTTTCACCTTGAAGGCACCGAACGTGCAGGAGAGTTACTGGCTTCGGGAGAATACACAGATATATATGTATATAGCATCTTGAAAGAAGAAGTATTGAAAAATTAAAGCAGACTGATATGGAACAGGAAATTCAACTCAACGACCACAACAAGCAGGAGCATCCGCCCATGCATACCACCGAGCACATAATCAACCAAACCATGATAAGATTATTCGGTTGCGGACGCTCCGTATCAGCACACATAGAACGAAAAAAGAGCAAACTGGATTACCGGCTCACAGCATGCCCTGCCGAAGAAGAGGTAAAGAAGCTGGAAGAAGCGGTGAATGAAGTGATAGCGCAACATCTGCCTGTAACAACAGAGTTTATCACACAAGAAGAAGCACAGGGAAGATTCGACATGGAACGGCTGCCGGAAGATGCCTCGGAAACGGTGCGTGTGGTGAAGGTGGGAGATTACGACGAATGCCTCTGCATCGGCATACACGTTTCGAACACGTCCGAGATCGGAACTTTCAGGATTATCAGCCACGACTGGGACGAAGAGAACAAACGATGGAGAATACGCTTTAAGTTAGTCTGAACCGTAGTCGCCTTTAATAAAAAAATCATTGCCGGAACTAAATGTCCGGCAATGATTCCAATATATCTGCTATTTCTACTCTTACAGAGTTTATTCGCGTGATGAGAAATACTTCAGGAACTGGGTACGCTCAAATGTATTGACTCCCTTCGGATCATTCATATTCAGAATGCCTTTGAACTGGCCGATGGTTTCCATACCCTTGCGATCCATCCATGAACTGAGGAAACGAGTGTATTCTCCAATAATTGAAACGGAGTTCTGATAAAGCGCACTACATACTTCTACTGCCGATGCACCCGCTAATATTGCCTTGACAACTCCCTCGGGTGAATGGATACCGCCCGAAGCGGCATAATCCAGGTTAGTTACGGCTGCCGAAGCGATGCCTATCCAGCGAAGCGCCTTAGACAAGTCCGCTTCATTGCTGAATACATTACCGGCAATCTGCGTAATCTTCTCAATATTGATATCCGGCTGATAGAAACGGTTGAACATCACTACCGCAGCGGCACCGTTGGCATACAGCTGGTCGATCAGTGCTATCGGATTAGTCAGATTATCACCCAACTTCATAATAACAGGGATCCTGACTGTTTTCTTGATATGACTCAATATATCGATGTGGCGTTGCTCAAAAGCGCCGTAAGTATATTGTACATCCGTTTGCAGTGCCAGGATATTGATTTCCAGTGCATCTGCACCGGCTTCTTCTATTTTGGTTGCAAACTCTATCCAGTCAGCGTCCTGATAACAGTTGATGCTGGCAATGACAGGTATGTTGCAAACTTTCTTGCTTTCCTTTATCAGGTTCAGATATTCGCCCAACTTATGCTCGCGAATATATCCTACGAGATAGTCGCTGCCTTCGGGATACATATTCGGGTCACCCAGCCAATCGGCTTCCATCATAATCTGCTCTTCAAAAAGCGATTTGAGCACGATGGCACCTGCACCTGCTTCACATAGTTTCTGGTTTTTCGATGCACTGTCTGTCAGTCCGGAACTGCTGATAATAATAGGGTTTCTTAGTTTTAACCCTGCAAAAGTAGTTTCTAATGTTGCCATGATAATGAAATTTAATAGTTTCTTTCTCCAAATATTTTGCTTCCTACGCGTACTAAAGTGCTTCCGGCTGAGACGGCTTCGTGGTAATCGTGAGACATTCCCATGGATAACTCCTTGAACGAATCTGCATCAGCAAACCAGGTGGCTTTCACTTCTTGGAAGAAGCTACTTAATGAACAAAATTCAGCTTTGATTTGTTCGACGTCGTTTGTGTTCGTTGCCATGCCCATCAGCCCGCATATCCGTATGTTATTCAGTTCTTTCCATTCGCCGGCTGCCAGCATTTCGCGGCACTCTTCAAAGCTGAATCCGAACTTGGTTTCTTCGCGTGCAACGTGCAGTTGCAAAAGGCAGTTCACTGTCCGCCCTATCTTTGCAGCCTGCTTATTGACTTCTGTAAGCAGCTTGTAAGAGTCTATGCCATGAATCAGCGCCACATAGGGAGCAATATATTTTATTTTATTGGATTGCAGATGCCCGATGAAATGCCATTCGATGTCTTTTGGAAGACTTTCGTACTTGGCAGTCATCTCCTGCACCTTGCTCTCTCCGAACACACGCTGCCCGGCACGATATGCTTCTTCTATCGCCTCATTGGGGTGAAATTTGGAAACAGCTACCAGTCGTACGCCTTCGGGCAGTTCACTCAGTACTTGTTTTAGATTCTCTGCAATACTCATAATCAAACTTCCGGTTTATCGTTCGGTTCCGCACTGTACGGATATACATCCATGATAGCAGTCTCCGCTACGGATGCAATCTGATAATCCGCCATAGTGCCTTTCATGCCTTCGTCCAGTTTCTTCACTGCATCGCGCAAGTCAGCCGCTTGTACCAATACCTGGGTAGAGGTTTTCTTCTCTGCGCCACTCTTTTCGTCCAGCGTGATGAATACCAATTTACACTTGAACCAACGGTCGGCAGCATCCTCTTCACAAGGAAACAGCTCGCTGTAGTTAGCACGTTTAATGTCTGATACGGTAAACTCTCCCGAAATGAACGGAGTTATTTCTTCGATGATGCGTGCTTCCGCTTCTGTAAAGCTGAGAGCATCTACAAGATAGGGTTCGGTAACCTTCTTATTCATACCGTTCTCCATTGTCTTTTCGTAACGTATCTTACACTCAAACCATGTATGCATTGCCATAATTCTCTGTTTTTAAATTAATTGTTTTATTATTTAGTTGCCTATATGTCTCTTATCTTTCTACATATTCGACAAAAGGTGCACAAAGATAATGGAAACCAAAAGCAAGCGCAAATTTATTTGTATTTTGTTGCAATGGCAATACTACATCTTTAAATAGAAATCGCGTGTCAAAGCAATATATTCAGGAGTATATTCGTTGTGCTCCACTTCTATGCAGAGGCTGTCTTCTATACATTTTTTATCTTCGGGGCTAAAAGTCAATAATACCCTGCGGCACGGCTTGCCGGGTTTGGTAAAGACGCGTGTGCGCTGCGCCGGATATAACCCGTGAATCCAAGCCGCATCTATCACCGCCTCTTCCACTTCAGACGGAATCACGATACTTATCTTTCCATCTATCGAAAGCAAGTGTGCCGAATGACGGAATAGCAGATCATAATTCAGTCCGCCCGCGTGCCTTGCCATCCGGCGCTGTTCGTCGGGACATTTCAGAGCATCTACAAAGTATGGGGGATTGGAAACAATAAGGTCAAACTTCTCTTCCGGGTGGTAATTTCGGAAATCAGTACATATCACTTCGATTCTATCCGCCCACGGACAACACCGGACATTTTCCATAGCTTGCCCTGCAGCAGCAATATCTATCTCAATCGCAGTGATTCCCGCCTGCCGATTCCGTTGGGCTAATTGTATGGCAATTAAGCCGGTACCCGTACCTACATCAAGTATACGTTTAGCATTATCCACAGATGCCCATGCTCCCAGGAGTACGCCATCCGTGCCGACTTTCATCGCGCATTTGTCGTGATATATGGTAAATTGTTTGAACTTAAATGCAGAATTAGACATATTATCATCCTTTAATCGGGCTCAAAAATAATCAAAGGAGATAGAATTGACGCAAAATTGGCACTGTTTTTGTCTTTTTAAAGGGTGAAGAATATCTATTTATGAAGAAATAGCTTAACTTTGCAGGCGCTTTATGTGTCTGCCAATATGACATAACTAAAAAGAAAGAAATGAAGAAAAGAGATTACCTGAGTGATATTGAAGATAATAGTGGGAACGCTTTCTCTGTAATTGCAGATTTTGAGGGAAATGAAGAACAACTGATGGATATTGAAGTAGATGAAATTCTGCCCATACTGCCTCTTCGAAATATGGTTTTATTCCCCGGTGTATTTATGCCGGTATCTATAGGAAGAAAGTCTTCCCTCAAGTTAGTGCGTGAAGCAGAAAAGAAAAACTTATATATAGCTGTAGTATGCCAGAAAGTAGCTGAAACAGAGTCTCCTTTGTTTGAGGACTTGCATACTATCGGTACGGTAGCCAAAATTGTTCGTGTACTCGAAATGCCCGACCAGACAACCACGGTCATCCTGCAAGGCTCCAAACGTATAGAACTGAGAGAAGTTACCAGCATGGTTCCTTATCTCAAAGGACGTGTAACGGCATTGAACGAAGAGCTTCCCGCCAAAAGCGACAAAGAGTTCCATGCATTGGTCGAAGCATGCAAGGACTTGACTGTACGCTATATCAAGTCTTCGGATATGTTTCCGCAGGACTCGGCGTTTGCCATTAAAAACATCACTAACCCGATGTTCCTGGTAGGCTTTATCTGCACCAACCTGCCACTGAAGAAGGATGAAAAGATAGAATTACTGCACATCGACTCACTGCGCGCGCGCACCTACCGCTTGCTGGAGATACTGAACCGTGAGGTGCAACTTGCTGAGATCAAAGAGTCCATCCAGATGCGTGCACGTGAGGACATAGACCAGCAGCAACGCGAATACTTCTTGCAGCAACAGATCAAAACCATCCAGGATGAATTGGGCGGCGGCGGTCAGGAGCAGGAGATAGAGGAAATGCGCAAGAAGGCGGAAACAATTAAATGGAATGAGGAAGTCAAGGCTATTTTCCTGAAGGAAGTGGATAAGCTGGAACGCACTCATCCGCAATCTCCCGACTACAGCGTACAACTGAACTACCTGCAAACAATGCTCAGTTTGCCGTGGGGCGTATATACCACGGACAATCTGAATCTGACAAATGCGGAAAAGACGCTGAACAAAGATCACTATGGCCTGGAGAAAGTAAAGGAACGCATCCTGGAACATCTTGCCGTATTGAAGTTGAAAGGTGACATGAAGTCGCCCATCATCTGTCTGTATGGCCCTCCGGGTGTGGGAAAGACATCTTTGGGACGCTCCATTGCCGCTGCTTTGAAGCGGAAATATATCCGTATGTCCTTAGGGGGTGTGCACGATGAAGCCGAAATACGCGGCCACCGTAAGACTTATATCGGTGCAATGCCGGGACGGATCATCAAGAGTCTGATCAAAGCGGGTTCTTCCAATCCGGTATTTATCCTGGACGAAATAGACAAAGTAAGTGCCGACCGCCAGGGAGACCCCTCTTCGGCCCTTCTCGAAGTGCTTGACCCGGAACAGAACACTACCTTCCATGACAACTTCCTGGATGTGGATTTCGATTTATCCAAAGTGATGTTTATCGCTACCGCCAATAATCTGAATACCATCCCCGGCCCGCTGTTGGACCGTATGGAATTGATCGAGGTTAGCGGATATATCACAGAAGAGAAGATAGAAATTGCCCGCCGCCATCTGGTTCCGAAGGAACTGGAAGCCAATGGCATGAAGAAGAACGACATCAAGATTCCGAAGAATACACTGGAAGCCATTATCGAGAACTATACCCGTGAAAGCGGTGTGCGCGAACTGGAAAAGAAGATAGGAAAGATTCTCCGCAAGTCGGCCCGCCAGTATGCTACGGATGGCTATTTTGCCAAAACAGAAATCAAACCGGGAGACCTGTATGATTTCCTCGGAGCTCCGGAATATACCCGCGACAAATATCAGGGAAATGAATATGCCGGCGTAGTAACAGGTCTGGCATGGACAGCCGTAGGTGGCGAAATCCTTTTTGTGGAAACCAGTTTGAGCCGTGGTAAAGGCGGTCGCCTGACGTTGACCGGAAACCTGGGTGATGTGATGAAAGAGTCGGCAATGCTGGCACTGGAGTACATCAAGGCCCATGCTTCTCTGTTGAATCTTAACGAGGAAATCTTCGACAATTGGAACATTCATGTCCATGTGCCCGAAGGTGCCATCCCCAAAGACGGTCCTTCTGCCGGTATCACAATGGCCACTTCCCTCGCCTCTGCCCTTACCCAGCGGAAAGTGAAAGCCAACCTCGCCATGACAGGCGAAATAACGCTTCGCGGCAAAGTGCTTCCGGTAGGTGGCATCAAAGAGAAAATACTGGCAGCTAAGCGCGCCGGCATCAAGGAGATTATCCTGAGCGAAGAGAACCGTAAGAATATAGAAGAGATACAGGAAATATATTTGAAAGGACTGACTTTCCACTACGTGAAAGACATTAAGGAAGTGTTTGCCATTGCGCTGACTGACGAGAAAGTAGCCGATGCCATCGACCTGTCCGTAAAGAAAGAAAAGACCGAAACGAAAGCAGAATGACATTTGAGTTACAACATACAGACAGCAAGACGAATGCACGTGCCGGACTGATTACGACCGATCACGGCCAGATAGAAACCCCTATCTTCATGCCCGTAGGCACAGTGGGAACTGTAAAAGGCGTACATTTGCCCGAACTGAAAGAGGATATCAAAGCACAGATTATATTAGGTAATACCTATCACCTTTATTTACGTCCGGGACTGGAAGTAATAGAGAAAGCCGGCGGACTGCATAAGTTCAACGGCTTTGACCGTCCTATGCTGACGGATAGCGGCGGCTTCCAGGTATTCTCACTGTCCGGCATCCGCAAGTTGCGCGAAGAAGGTGCGGAATTCCGCTCACATATTGATGGCAGCAAGCATATCTTCACGCCGGAAAAGGTGATGGACATCGAGCGTACCATCGGGGCAGACATCATGATGGCCTTTGACGAATGTCCTCCGGGAGACTCGGATTATGAATATGCCAAGAAGTCAATGGGACTGACACACCGCTGGCTGGACCGTTGCATCCAGCGCTTCAACGAAACGGAACCGAAGTACGGTTACCGGCAAGCCCTGTTCCCCATTGTGCAAGGCTGTGTATATAGAGACTTGCGCACGCAATCCGCCGAGTTTGTCGCTTCCAAAGGAGCCGAGGGCAATGCCATCGGCGGTTTGGCGGTAGGCGAACCCGTAGACAAGATGTACGAGATGATTGAATTAGTGAACGGGATACTGCCTAAAGACAAGCCCCGCTATCTGATGGGTGTGGGGACTCCCGTAAATATCCTGGAAGGCATTGAACGCGGTGTCGATATGTTTGACTGCGTAATGCCTACCCGCAACGGACGAAACGGTATGCTATTCACCAAGGACGGCATCATCAACATGCGCAATAAGAAATGGGAAATGGACTTCTCGCCTATCGAAGCAGACGGCGCTTCCTATGTAGACCAGATGTACAGCAAAGCCTATCTGCGTCATTTGTTCCATGCACAAGAGTTGCTTGCCATGCAGATAGCTTCCATTCATAATTTAGCATTCTATTTATGGTTAGTGGGCGAAGCCCGCAAACATATCATTGCCGGTGACTTCTCTACATGGAAACCGATGATGGTGCAACGCGTATCAACGAGACTATGAGAAAGTTTGACTGGAAGATATGGAAGGATATCAAGCTGCCGAGCGGTAAGTTCCTGAAGCTGCTGGACTGGTACATCATCAAGAAGTTCCTCGGTACATATTTCTTTGCTATCGTGCTGATTATTTCCATCGCGGTAGTATTCGACTTCAATGAGAAGATGGACCGTTTCATGTCGCACGAAGCACCGTGGAATGCCATTGTCTTTGATTACTATCTGAACTTCATCCCCTACTTTGCCAATCTGTTCAGCCCGCTGTTCGTCTTTATTGCGGTAATCTTCTTTACTTCCAAGCTGGCGGAGAACTCGGAAATCATAGCCATGTTCTCCACAGGTATGAGCTTCAAGCGGATGTTGCGCCCCTATATGGTGTCGGCGGCAATCATCGCTGTGGTTACGTTCTGCCTGGGTTCCTACATTATCCCGAAGGGCAGTGTGACGCGTATCAACTTCGAAGATAAGTATTACAAACCCCGTAAACAGAATACGGCACGAAATATCCAGTTGGAAGTAGACTCGGGAGTGATTGCCTATATAGAGCGATTCGAGGACTACAGCAAGACCGGCTACCGCTTCTCATTGGATAAGTTCAACGACAAACAGCTGGTTTCCCATCTTACGGCACGTTCCATTACTTATGATACCACCGCCATACATAAATGGATTGTCAAAGACTACATGATTCGCCAGATGGACGGAATGAAAGAAAGCATTACGAAAGGAGAACGCATCGATACGACCCTCTTTATGGAACCCGCCGATTTCCTGATAATGAGCAATCAGCAGGAAATGATGACCAGCCCGCAGCTAAGCGAGTACATCGACCGGCAGCGGCAACGGGGCTTTGCCAATATCAAGGAGTTTGAGATAGAATACCATAAGCGCATTGCCATGTCGTTTGCCTCCTTCATCCTGACGCTGATCGGTGTGTCCCTGTCCTCCAAAAAGACGAAAGGGGGAATGGGGCTTCACTTAGGTATAGGTCTGGCATTGAGTTTCTCTTACATCCTGTTCCAGACCATTGCCTCCACCTTTGCCGTAAACGGTAATGTACCTCCGGCCATCGCCGTATGGATACCGAACGTGCTCTACGCATTCATCGCATTCTACCTGTACCGGAAGGCACCGAAATAACAGAAGGAACCGGACAGAAAATAAGAAGCCCCGCCTGCTCTTGTGTTGCCACAAGTGCAGGCGGGGCTTTTTGTTGTATTCATTTTCCTCTTTTGTTCTGTTCTCTTTTTATCAGTAAAGGTACCGGTCTAAGGGAACACCCTTACTCTCATCTTACAAGTTCTTAAGCCACAGGCTTAATTCAGGTAAGCAGAAAGTTCTGCAGCAGAGATGTTTTTGGCAATAATAACACCATTATCATCCAGTAAATAGTTTGTAAATCCGCGGCCTAAGCGATACTTTTTAAAGAGGCCGGAAGATTCGCCTTTAGTTTCCACGAAACAAGTGGGCGTAACTATTTGGTCCTTACGAATGGTTTCTTCGAAGATGGATCGATACTCATCGAACGAAACTGAAACCATTTCTACATCATTGCGGGCGGTAGAGCGAAGCGCATTGCTCAAACTTGCGTTCTGCATCCGGGACTGCGCATCGTAACTTGCCCAAAAGCTAAGCAATACATATTTGCCTTTCAAAGCAGAAAGGTCGGTTTTGGATTGCCCGGCCGACATAGATTGGACTTTAAAGTCCGGGGCTATGTCACCCACACTCAAACCTCCGGTAGGTTTGTCTTTTTCTACAAAAGAAGTCAAGGAACCTATTAGTAATACAACAAAAATCCATTTAGCATATTTCATGCACTACGGTTTTGGTTAATACTATCCGGGACTGCCTTCAACAGTGATTTCTTCCCGGAACATCGTCTTTTCAGACCTTGCAATGAATAGGAATTCATTGATATTCAAAGCCTTTAATTCTGAAATCGGTTG